>JBAWHL010000249.1:0-5509 GCA_049593815.1 Ilumatobacteraceae bacterium
CGAGTCGCTCGACCAGCGTGACCTCTTCTCCCGGCTGCTCCCGGAGTGGGCTCCGGTGCGATCGAAGCCACAGCGCAACGCCTACCACCGCTTCACGGTCGATCGGCACCTGTGGGAGGCGGCGGCCAACGCGGCCGGTCTCGTCGATCGCGTCGGTCGTCCCGATCTGCTGATCCTCGGAGCACTCCTCCACGACATCGGCAAGGGGTACCCCGGTGACCACACCGTGGTCGGCATGGAACTCGTCCGCACGATCGGACCGAAGATCGGGCTCGTGCCCGACGACGTCGAGGCCGTCGTCAAGATGGTGCAGCACCACCTCCTGCTCCCCGACGTGGCGATGCGGCGCGACCTGACCGATCCGGCCACCATCAACCAGGTCGCGGACGAGGTCGGCACGGTCGAGGTGCTCGAGCTGCTCCATGGTCTGACGGAGGCCGACTCGCTGGCGACCGGTTCGGCGGCCTGGGGCGACTGGAAGGAGGGCCTCGTCAACGAGCTGGTCGCCCGGGTGCGCCACGTGCTCGGCGGCGGTGACGTCTCCGAGGTGACCTGGCGGCTGTTCCCCGACGCGGAGACGCTCGCGGTCATGGCCTCGGGTGAGGTCGACATCAGGCGTCGCGCCGACGTCATCACCGTCGTGAACCCCGACGCCGCCGGAACGTTCTCACGCATCGCCGGGGTGCTGTCGCTGCACGGCCTCGACGTGCTCAGCGCGCAGGCGCACTCCGACGAAGGTGGCATGGCCGCGTCGCAGTTCCGGATCGAGGTACCCGCCGACGGCATGAACTGGCGTGCGGTCAAGGCCGACCTCGCGCGTGCACTCTCCGGGCGTCTCGCGATCGAGGCGCGTCTGGCCGACCGAGCCCGCACCTACCGCCGTCGACGGCGCACTCAAGCGGCCACCCCTGGCCCGCCGTCGGTGGTCTTCGACGACGATGCGTCCAGCAACGCCACGGTGCTCGTCGTGCGGGCGGTGACCAAGATCGGGATTCTGCACCGCATCTCCAAGGCGCTCGGCGAACTCGGACTCGACATCCGCCACGCGACCGTGCAGACGACCGGCATGGAGGTCGTCGACACGTTCTACGTCCGCGCGAACGGGGCGCTGGTGACCGACCCGGCGTACCGCAAGGAGATCCAGCGGGCGCTGCTCCACGCCGTCACGTGACCCGCGATGTCGTAGCGTGCACGCCGTGACGGCGAGTGCGCGAGATCTGGCCCGGTGGAGTGAGACGTTGGCGGCGATCGCCCGCACGGGCATGGGGTTCACCGAGAACCTCTACGAACGCGAACGGTACGAAGAGGTCCTCCACGTCGCAGCCGACATCAAGGCGAGCGCGCGGGAACTCGAGGAGGCGCACGACGAGATGGTCGTCGAGCGTGAGATCGATCACTTCGTGCAGGAGTGGATGGAATCGATCGGCGAGGGAGTCCCCGGATACGTCACACCGAAGGTCGCCGTCGGTGCGATCGTCGGGAACCAGAACGACGAGATCCTGCTGATCCAGCGCAAGGACTCCGGCATCTGGTTGTACCCGACCGGGTGGGCCGACGTCGGCTACTCGCCCGCGGAGGTCGCCGTCAAGGAGGTCCACGAGGAGACCGGCATCGAATGCGAGCCCCAACGGCTCCTCGGCGTCGTCGACGGACAACGGATGGGTTTCAGCCGATTCGGGATGTACATGTTGCTGTTCCACTGCGTCGCGACCGGTGGCGAGTTGGAACCGCACCCGTTGGAAGCAGCTGACGTCGGATGGTTCGCGTCGGACTCGTTGCCCGAGGTCACCGCAGGGGCGCAGTGGTGGGGGCCGATGGCATTCGCGGCGATCGCCGGCGAGCAGTCGGCGGCGACGTTCGACCCGGTGCGCTCGCCGATCTGGCGGACCGACTGATCGCCTCGTCGGTCGCGCGGACCTGACCGGTCGACGGGGGAACCCGGTCGACTATTCGGGGTCGCGGTCGCGCAGGAACTGCTCGACTTCTTGCACGAGGGCGTCGGGATCGAGCGACTCCTCGGTGTCGGTGGCGAGGGCGTTGTCGCCAGCCTCGTCGTCGACGAGCTTCTCGAGTCGTGTGAGGTACTCGACCATGTCGTCGTCGTCGCCGATCAGCGACGCGACGCGAGCGTCGTACTGCGCCGCCTCGTTGGCGAGTTGGCTCAGCGGGGCGGGTGTCCCGATCATCGAACACGCCCGCTCCACCAGTGCCATCGCGGCCTTCGGCGACGAGACCTGCGAGGCGTAGCCGGGGACCGCAGCCCACAGCGATGCCGTCGCCATGCCCGTGCCATTGAGCGCGTCGTGCAGGACGCCGACGATTCCGGTGGGCCCCTCGTATTCGGAACGGCGAAGCTCGAAGCGTTCGATCAGGGCATCGTCGGTCGCCGTGCCGATCAGGGGCACCGGCCGGGAGTGGGGCACGTCGGCGAGCAGCGAACCCAACGAGATCGCCATCGTCGCGCCGAACGTGTCTGCGATGCCTTCGATCTGGTCGCAGAACAAGCGCCACTGCAGCGCCGGCTCCGGTCCGAGCACGAGAATGACGTCGGTGCCCGGCAGGGAGACCGACCAGACGCCGACCGTCGGCCAGACGATCGAGCGGTGCTGGAGTTCGTCGAGGCGGACGTGCGGTCGCACGGTGGCGAAGTCGGTGAACGCTTCGGGGTCGATCTCGGCGAGCGCCTCGGCCCCCCACGACTCGATCATCGTGCGCAATGCGATGGAGGCGGCGTCGCCGGCATCGTTCCAGCCGGTGAACGCGGCGACCAGCACCGGGCTGTTGAGATTCGGTTCTGCCAGCCAGCGAACGTGCTCGGTACCCACGACAGCCACGCTACCGGCGTCACCAAGTAGCGTTCGCAGTGTTGTGAGTGACCTTCCAGCTTCCCCAGAAACGTCCGCCGACGGGGCCTTTGGTTCTGGCCCGGTCGTCATTGCCGTTCGCAGCGTCGACGACGAACTCGTCGCTGCCTTCGACCGGCTGATTCCGCAACTCTCCTCGTCGTCCCCACCGCCGTCGCGTGACCACCTCGCGGCGATGGTCGAGAGCAAGGACTCCGTGTTGTTCGTCGCCCGTCTCGACGGTCGGATCCTCGGCAGCCTGACGCTCGTCTTCTACCGCATCCCGACCGGGCTCAAGGCGTGGATCGAGGACGTCGTCGTCGACGCGGCCACCCGCGGGCGTGGTGTCGCGGCACTGTTGAACCGTGCGGCGATCGACGAGGCCCGTGCGCGTGGCGCGAAGGACATCAGCCTCACGAGTCGCCCGTCGCGTGAGGAGGCCAACCGCCTCTACCAGCGGATCGGGTTCGAGCGCCGCGACACGAACGTCTACCGCTACAAGCTCTGATCGCCTCGGCGGCGAGCGAGACCGGCCGGTGACGCGCCGACCATCGGTCCCGATTCAGGCTTCGGCGCGCCGAAGATCCTCGGCTGCTTGGCGGACCTGCCAGTCACGATCCTCGAGGGCTCGATCGATCGCCGCGTCGACGTCGTCGCCGTCGAACGGTGCGAGTGCCAGGACGGCCCGGCGACGGATCGCCGGCTTGTCGCTGCACGCGGCGATGATCGTGGGAAGTCCGCGTTCGTCGCCGATGGCGCCGAGCGCCGCCACGGCAGCCTCGCGAATGAGTGGTTCGGAGGCGTCGCTGGCGAGACCGATGAGCGCGTCGATGACCGCATCACGGTTCGACTCGTGTTCCCCGCATGCCCATGCGGCCATCTCGACGACGTGCGCATCGTCGTCGTCGAGGAGCGGGACCAGATCGATGTCGGGGTGCACGGCGGCGACTTCAGCGGCGCGGCGACGCACGGTGGGAGCCGCGTCGACGAGCGCCCGTTGGAGTTCGTCGTCGGTGAGCACGCCGATCCGTTCGAGGGCGCCGAGTGCGGCAGCGCGCGTGTTGGCATCAGCGGCATCGAGTCCGGCGCGGGCGACGACGTGATCGCCGGTGTGCCCTGCGATCGCCACCGAGCGTCGGTCGGGTGTGTTCACTGTTTCAGCAGATCGGTCATCGTGATCACGAGGTACCCGGTCGCGAACGCGATGACGACGGCGAGCACGGCACCGATGATGATGGCGAGCCCGGAGCTGGCGACCACCGCCCAGATGCGACGCAGCGGTCCCGGGCGTTTGTAGAGCGGCGCGGTTCGTTCGGCGATCTCGACCGGGGTCCACGGTCGGCGGAGAATCGGATCCCCGCGTGGTGTTCGTGGCGCGGCTCTGGCATTCTTACGCCAGCCAGCCAGGACGAGTGCGACGACAGCGAGTCCGGCCATCCAGGCAGCCTGAGTGGTGAGATCCGTGAGTGACACGACAACCGACATCGTACCGATCGCCCCTCGCAACAGGTGGTGGGCGTGGACGATCGCCGTCATCGGGGTGGTGGCGCTGGCCGTGATCGGGATCGCGTCGCTGCTGCCGTCGAGCCTGGTGGCCGACAAGGAGAACGCCCGCACCGGTGAAGTCCAGCCGACGCCGTACGCGTTGACACCGGCCTCCGCTGACCCCGTGAACCCGCGTCTGGTGTTCGGCGACCTGCCGGAGGGCGCCGAGGTCTACGAGACGTCGAACGACTTCGTGTTCGTCACGGTGACGGCGCCGCCGCAGTCGGTGCTGTCATGGCTCGCGGGCCGCAACGAACCGGCGGTCAGTTTCCTGACCGAGGAGGACAAGTACGGCGTGCAGACCCCGTCGCAGCGTCGCGAGTTCAATCTGCAGATGATGCGAACGGCCGAGCAGGAGGCGCAGTACGTCGCGCTGACGACGCTCGGCTACGACGTCGAGATCACCGCTGGTGACGTGATCGTGCAGGAGGTTCTGTGCAAGACGACCGACGGTGAGGGGGAGTGCGCCGAGTGGTTCCCGTCCGACGAGCAGATCGATCCGGCCGACCACATCATCGAGGGCGACGGCGTCGTGCTGGATTCTGTCGAGGATCTCGCGGGGGTGCTCGCCGACAAGCAACCCGGTGACGAGGTCGAGCTGCTGATCCAACGTCCGGGTGAATCGGAGGAGACGGTCACCGTCGAGCTGTCGGCATCGCCCGACGATCCCGATCGCACGATCGTCGGCTTCGTCCCGTTCGACACCCGAGCGATTCAGTTGCCGTTCGAGGTCGACATCGACACCGGCGACATCGGGGGTCCGTCCGCGGGCCTCGCGTTCACCCTGACGATGATCGACGAACTCTCGCCCGGTGCGCTGACCGGCCCGCAGAACGTCGCGGTGACCGGGACCATCGCCCTCGACGGGTCGGTGGGTGCGATCGGCGGCCTGACCCAGAAGGTGTCGGCGGTGTACCAGAACGGGGTGCGCGTGTTCCTCGTGCCCGCCTCGCAGTCGGAGTTGTCCGATCCCGACAAGATGCAGCGGCTGATCGACGCCGGCCACGGTGAGGTCCAGATCATTCCGGTTGCCACGCTCGACGAAGCGCTCGCCGCCCTGGAAGCCCTCGGCGGCACCCCCCTCACCCCCGTCGCGTAGCCGTTACATCAGGGGTCAGACC
>JBAWHL010000250.1:0-8251 GCA_049593815.1 Ilumatobacteraceae bacterium
CTGGTGAGCTGTCGAACGCGACGGCGATCGAGGCCTTCACCGCCGTCCTGCTCCAGCTCAACGTTCGCTACAAGACGCGCGTCGCACCGAAGCTCACGGGAAGCAAATGCGACCCACGTGCTGTTGACGCCCACTGATGCAGCTCTATGACACAGCGCGACGCGCCATCGTCGCCTTCGAACCGAACGACCACGTCCTCATGTACACGTGTGGCATCACGCCATACGACGCCACACATCTGGGCCACGCCGCCACGTTCGTCGCATACGACGTGCTGCAACGTCGCCTGATCGACAAGGGCCACACCGTTCGGTGCGTTCGCAACGTCACCGACGTCGACGACCCGTTGTTCGCCAAGGCCCGCGAACTCGGAGTGCACTACCTCGACCTGGCCGCCGGCGAGGAGGCTCGCTTCGAGCGGGACATGGAAGCGCTCAACGCACTGCCCGTGGCTGCGTCCCCTCGTGCGTCGTCGGCGATCCCGGACATCCGCGGGTTCATCGGCATGGTGCTCGACCGAGGGTTCGCCTACGAGGCCGGTGGGTCCGTGTACTTCGACGTCTCCAAGTTCGAGTCGTTCGGCTCGCTGAGCCACTACACCGACGACGAGATGCTGGCGCTCGCCAAGGAGCGCGGCGGCAACATCGACGACCCGAACAAGCGGGCCCCGCTCGACTTCGTGCTCTGGCACCCGTCAGCAGACGACGAGCCGTCGTGGGACACGATGTGGGGTGCCGGTCGGCCGGGCTGGCACATCGAGTGCTCCGCACTGGCACTGCGGGAACTCGGCACGACGATCGATCTCCACGGTGGCGGCGCCGACCTCATCTTCCCGCACCACGAGTGCGAGCGTGCCCAGTCCGAGGCGGCGACGGGCGAGCCGTTCGTCACCCACTGGATGCACACGGCCCTGATCCACATGGACGGCGAGAAGATGTCCAAGAGCCTCGGCAACCTCGTGTTCGTCGACGAGCTCCGCGAGACGTGGGACCCGCGTTCGATCCGCCTCGCAATCATCGAGCACCACTACCGCACCGAGTGGGAGTGGGACGACGAACTGATGCCGCGCAACGGATCCCGTCTCGACAAGTGGAATGCTGCGACCGGTTCCGACGACGATCTGCTCGACGAAGTCCGCGCACGTCTCGACGACGATCTGGACACCACCGGCGCGATCGCCGCGGTCGACGAGGCCGCTGCCAAGGGGATCGGTGTGCGTTCTGCTGCTGCCCTCCTCGGCGTCGATCTCGACTGATCGGCGCGGGAACACGGCCCGCGGAACGGTGGCGGACGGGTACCGATCACGACGTCGCGGACGCTCGTTGACCAGAAGTTCACGCCGTGCTCTTCAAAAGTGCACTTGTGCGGCCTACTGTGCAGCGCATGGGGAGTGATCCAGGAGCAGGGGCGGCGCAGCAACGAGTTCGTCGCGTCGGACGTCCCATCGCCGATCGCCTGTGGAAGATCGAGCGCAGCGGCTTCGAGCGACTTCCCGCATCGGGCCCGGCCATCCTGTGCCCGAACCACATCAGCTTCCTCGACTCGGCGTTCTTGATGCTCACGGTCCCACGCAACATCTCCTTCGTCGGCAAGGCCGAGTACATGGACTCGTGGAAGACCAAGCACCTGTTCCCGGCCCTGGGAATGATCCCGATCGATCGCTCGGGTGGCGAGAAGAGCACGGCGGCACTCGACGCCGCCGAAGAGGTCCTGCGACGCGGTGAGCTGTTCGGGATCTTCCCGGAGGGCACGCGGAGTCGCAACGGCGATCTGCACAAGGGGCGCACCGGCGCGGCACGCCTGGCGATGAAGCTGGACTGTCCGATCTTTCCGGTCGGCGTCATCGGCACGGACGAGATCCAGCCGCCCGACGCGAAGATGCCCAAGCTGTTCAGCGGGTGTCAGATCAAGATCGGGCGACCGATCCGCCCGGAGCGATACCGAGGGCGAGGCGCCGAGCACATCGCGTGGCGATCGATGATCGACGAAGTGATGTACGAGGTCCGTGAACTGACCGGTCAGACCTACGTCAACCGGTACGCGGGCCAGACAGCGGAGACCGAGCCCACCGTCGCCGCTCGCGTGGCGTCGGTGTCGGAGCCGCTTCCCGAGATCCCGGTCGAGCGGAACCTGGTCGAGCGCGAACTGACGCTCGTCGCCGGCAACTGAACGCGCCCCTCGGAGAAACACTCCGTCGGTCAGCCGACCCGGCCTCGTAACCTGGGGGTCCCATGTCGAACATCACGGTCTCCCTCCCCGACGGTTCCGAACGCGAACTGCCCGACGACGCGACAGCGCTCGATCTGGCAGCCGCCATCGGCTCCGGCCTCAAGAAGGCAGCGGTCGCCGCTGTCGTCGACGGTGAGGAAACCGATCTGACCACGACGCTGCGCGACGGGGCGGTCGTGTCGATCATCACCTCGGGCACCGACGAGGGCCGCCACGTGCTGCGCCACTCGACCGCCCACGTCCTCGCTCAGGCGGTGACGCGGTTGTTCCCGGGCGCCAAGTTCTCGATCGGCCCCGCCATCGAGAACGGCTTCTACTACGACTTCGACCTGCCCGACGGCAAGACCTTCAGCGACGACGACCTGGCGCGGATCGAGGCCGAGATGCGTGAGATCGTCAAGGCGAACCAACCGTTCGTCCGCTCGGAGATGTCGATGGACGAGGCCAAGCAGTTGTTCGCCGACCAGCCCTACAAGGTCGAGATCATCGAGCGCGTCGAGGCGGCGGACGCCGACAACGACGACGCCGCAGAGGTGGGCGACGGTGGCGTCATCAGCGCCTACCGCAACACCGACTCCTTCGTCGACATGTGCGTCGGCCCGCACGTCCCCTCCACCGGAAAGCTCGGCTTCTTCAAGCTGCAGCGGGTGTCGGGCGCCTACTGGCGTGGCAACGAGAAGGGCCCGATGCTGCAACGCATCTACGGCACCGCGTGGGAGTCCAAGCAGGCGCTCGCCGCTCACCTGCACCAATTGGAGGAGGCCGCCAAGCGCGACCACCGCAAGCTCGCCACCGAGCTCGACCTGCTGAGCTTCCCGAGCCAGCTCGGCGGCGGCCTCGCCGTCTGGCACCCCAAGGGCGCAGCGATCCGCAAGCTGATCGAGGACTACAGCCGTCTGCGCCACGAGCAGGGTGGCTACGAGTTCGTCTACACCCCGCACCTCGCCAACGGCAAGCTCTTCGAGACCTCCGGGCACCTGCAGTGGTACGCCGACGGGATGTACCCGCCGATGGAGATGGACAACGGCACGTACTACCCGAAGCCGATGAACTGCCCGATGCACTGTCTGATCTTCGACAGTCGTCAGCGCAGCTACCGCGAACTGCCGTTGCGTCTGTTCGAGCTGGGCACGGTGTACCGCTACGAGCGCGCCGGCACCCTGCACGGGCTGATGCGCATCCGTGGCTTCACACAGGACGACAGCCACATCTACTGCACCCGTGAGCAGTTGGCGGGCGAGGTGGCGAGCCTGCTCGACTTCGTGCTGTCGGTGCTGCGGGCGTTCGGGTTCGACGACTTCACCTTCAACCTGTCGACCAAGGACCCCGACAAGTACGTCGGCGACGACGAGATCTGGGACGAAGCGACCGATGCGCTGCGCGAAGCGCTCGAGGCCCACGGCGTCGAGTACGGCATCAAGGAAGGCGACGCGGCGTTCTACGGGCCGAAGATCGATGTCGACGTCCGCGATGCGATCGGCCGCTCGTGGCAGCTGTCGACCATCCAGGCCGACTTCCAGCTGCCCGAACGGTTCGACCTCGAGTACGTCGGGGCCGACAACAATCGGCACCGGCCGATCATGTTGCACCGCGCGCTGCTCGGCTCCGTCGAGCGCTTCTTCGGTGTGCTCATCGAGCACTACGCCGGGGCGTTCCCGACGTGGCTCGCGCCGGTGCAGGTGCGGGTGCTGCCCGTCGCCGAGGCCCACGAGGAGTACGCCGCCAAGGTGGTCGCCCAGCTCAAGGCTGCCGGCGCCCGCGTCGACGGCTCACCGGCCGACGACGGACTCGGCAAGCGGATCCGCAACGCCAAGCTGGAGAAGATCCCGTACGTGCTCGTCGTCGGCGACGACGACGTCGCTGCCGGCACGGTCGGGGTCAACCCTCGCGGGGGAGAGGTCGAACGAGGCGTCGCTGTCGATGCGTTCGTCGAACAGTTCCTGCGCGAGGTCAACGACGCCGAATCCGCCGCGCTGGGCGCCTGATCGGCGGCGTCGGTGCTCGAGCGGATCTGGTCGGGCTGGCGATCGGCGTACGTCTCCGACGCCCCGGTGCGTTCGGGCGCCGAGCCCGAGCCGGGTAGCGTGTTCAGCCGGCTCCTGCAGTCGGGTGCGTCCGACGTCGACACGCACATCGTCCATCGCGGCGAGACCTGCTTCGTCATCCTCAACCTGTTCCCGTACACCGCGGGGCACCTCCTCGTGGTCCCGTACCGTGAGGTCGCCGACCTCGACGACCTGACCCCCGAGGAGACGGCAGACCTGTGGGCAACGGTCACCGAGGCGGTCGGCGTCGTTCGCCGGGTCTCCCGGCCCGAAGGGCTCAACGTCGGTCTGAACCTCGGGCGTCCGTCGGGGGGGTCGATTCCCGATCATCTCCACGTGCACGTCGTGCCCCGGTGGACGGGGGACTCGAACTTCATGTCGGCGATCTCGAACACCCAGACGCTGCCCGAAGCGCTGGTGGACACCGCAGCGAAACTGCGTGCCGGCTGGGTCGCCCCGTAGCCTGTTGGCGATGACCGACGACATTCGCGACGAACTGCCGGACGACCTCGACCCGACGGGGTTCGTCGGGCCCTACCAGTTTCCCGACAACAGTCGACGCCGCTGGCCCGGAGTGCTGTACCTCGCCGTGGCCGTGATCTGTGTGCTCGTGGCGGTCCTTTTCGAGGACTCACCGCTCGTCAACGACGGCTGGTTGATCGCCGCGGGCGTGCTCGCCCTGGTCGGGATCTTCTCGATCTCGTCGGGTTGGCGCATGCACGTCGACGAGCGTGAGGCGCTCGCTGTCGCCCAGGAGGGCCTGGGTTTCGCCATCGGCCACGCCAGCGCCCAGCAGGTGTGGCGAGGGCTGCGCAGCCGCCCGACCTGGCGGGTGCTGTGCTATTCAGCGGAGGATCCGCCGGCGAAGCGCGGTCTGATCCTGGTCGACGCGATCGATGGTCACGTCGTGGAACGTTTGGTCGAGGACAATCCCGACGTCGTGGCAGCAGCGCGATAGCGTCACGACAATGTTTGACGGCAAGTTCCGGAAACCGGTCGACAAGGCCGTCAAACCGCTTGGCGTACTCCTGCGCAAGACCCATCTGACGCCCGATCACCTGACGATCGTCGGTCTCCTCGTCGGCATCGGCGCTGCGTTCGCCATCGGTGCCGGTCACCTCCGCTGGGGTCTGCTCCTCGTCGTTCTCGCTGCGCTGCCCGACCTGCTCGACGGCGCGCTGGCGAAGGCCTCGGGTGCATCGAGTCAGCGTGGCGCGTTCTTCGACTCCACGGTCGATCGAGTCACGGACTTCTTCCTGCTCGGTGGCATCGCCTGGTACTTCGCCACCGAGGAGTCGCCGCACATGGCGATGCTCCCGTTCGCCGTGGCGGCCGTCTCCAGCGTCATCAGTTACCAGCGGGCGAAGGCGGAATCGCTCGGCATCGACGCCAAGGGTGGGCTGATGGAACGGGCGGAGCGCATCATCGCGATCTGCCTCGGCCTGCTGTTCCCGGTCCTGCTGATCCCGATCCTCTGGATCATGCTGGTGCTCACCTCGATCACCGCGGTACAGCGATTCATCAAGGTCTGGAAGCAGGCGGCCATCGCTCCGGTGACCGCTGCTCGCATCGAGATGCGTCGTTCGCGGCGGCAGAGTCGGCGTGTCGCACGCACCGAACGTCGCCGCACGCGCGTCCCACGTCGCCCGACCGGCCCGCAGTGAGCGATCGCGCCGACCGCCCGGCCTGGCCGTGGCTCGGCGCCGACCCGCAGCGGTTGCTCGACTCGGCGACCACGTCGTCGTACCGTCTCGGGGCACTTGCCGCCCGGCGTCTCCCCGGCGTCATCGCAGCCGGGATGGTCGCACCGTTGGGCGTCGGCGCCAATGTCGCGAGCCCCGAGAAGCGGGCGATGATCGAACGGCATCTTCGCCGTGCGGACCCGACCCTGCGAGGGCTGCGTCTTCGTCGTGCCGTCCAGGAGGCGTTCGACTCCTACACGAAGTACTGGCTCGAGAGCTTCCGCCTCCCGACGCTGTCGGTCGCCGCGGTCGAGCGCGGCTGGGACGTGACCGGATACGAACACATCGTCGAGGCGCTCGGCCATGGCAACGGCGTCATTCTGGTGCTGCCGCACCTCGGCGGCTGGGAGTGGGCCGGCCGATGGATCGTCGACCAGGGCCACGAGATCACCGTGGTCGTCGAGAAGATCGAACCACCCGAGCTCTTCGAATGGTTCGTGGACCTGCGATCGAAGCTCGGCATGAACGTGGTGCCGCTCGGCCCCGACGCCGGCAAGACGGTGATGCGGGCGCTGCGTGACAACCATGTCGTCTGTCTGCTCGCGGACCGGGACCTCCAAGGTGGCGGACCCGAGGTCGAGTTCTTCGGCGAGCGCACCACGCTCCCGCCGGGTCCGGCGATGCTGTCGCTGCGAACCGGTGCCCCGATCCTGCCGACCGGTGTGTACTTCACCCAGCGCGTCGACGGCCACTTCGGCTGGGTCAGGCCGCCGATCCCCGTGGAACGCCAGGAGAAGCGACTGCGCGACGACGTCGCTCGGATCACCCAACTCGTGGCCAACGACCTCGAGACGTTGATCAAGCGTGCGCCCCAGCAATGGCACATGTTCCAGCCGAACTGGCCGAGCGACCCGGGCTACGCCGACATGCATCAAGTCGGCTGAGGGTCCTGCCGATGAACAGCCATCGACACTGACCCCCTGTATCCCATGGCGGCGCGTTCACGCGCGCTCGTCCTGTTCGCCGCTGCACTGTCAGTGGCGTACTTCCTGCTGCCGACGAGTCCGGCAGCGGAGGCGATTCGCGTGGTCGCTCCAGCCATCGGTGCCGGTGCCATTCTCGTTGGCATCGCGTCGATTCATCCGGGTCGCGGGTTGCCGTGGATCCTGCTGATCACGTCGCTCGGGTCGCTGGTGTGCGCCAACCTCGTGTGGGCGACGCTGTACTTCGGCGACGAGCCGACCTTCCCGTCGACGAGCGATGCGCTGCATCTCGTGTCCGCGGTGCTGCTGGTCGTCGCGCTGGCGGCACTCGCCCGCGAGTCCTCGCAGGACGGCGATTCGCTGGGATCGATCGAGACCGCCATCGTCGGGATCGCGGTCGGCCTCGGGGTCTGGCTGGCGGTCGTGGAGCCGTATTTGGCCGATCGCGGTCTCGCGTTCGGTGACCGCGTGTGGGCGGTGCTCGTCCCGATGATCGAGGCGTTGGCGCTCGCCATCGCGATCCGGACCGCCATGCAGACCCGATTCAGGGTGCCGGCGCCGATGCTGCTCGCCGTGGGAACCGGGCTGCTGCTGACAGCGGACGTGGTACGCAGCATCGCCGAACTGCGCGGTGGGTTCGGCCCGGGCGGACTCGTGGCGATGTTGGCGATTCCCGGTCCGATGATCTTGGGAGCTGCCGCCCTGGACCCGACGATGGCACCGCGGAACCGGCCCGTCGACAGTGCACCGCCGCTCGGCTTCGGTCGCGTGGTCTGGCTGAGCGTGGCCGCGATGACCCCGTTGACCGTGCTCCTCACCCTGATCGCCGCGAGCATCGGGACCCGGGCGACACGGACGCTCGCGGGCGTCTGCGCCGTCGTGGTCGTCGTCCTCGCACTGACGCGCATGTGGCGCCTGCTCGCGACAGTACGAACGCTCACCGAACGGCGTGGACAGGATCGCCTCGCGGCGATGGTCGAACACTCCAGCGACGTCGTCTTGCTGGTCGACTCGGTCGGGGTGATCCGGTATGCGAGCCCGGGCCTCGCCAGCACGCTCGGTCACCGTTCGAGTGACTGGGCCGGGCGCTCGTTGATCGATCTGGTGGCCAGTGACGACCGGGATGCATCGGCAACCGAGCTCCGCAAGGCCGTTGCGCTCGGGCACGGGTCGATGGTGAAGTTCGAAGCGAGCCTCGTGCGCGTCGACGGCCAACGCCGACGGATGGAGGCCACGATCGCGAATCTTCTCGGCGGCGACGCGGTGGACGGCATCGTCGCGACGTTCCGGGATGTCACCGAGCAGCGCAATC
>JBAWHL010000251.1:0-4960 GCA_049593815.1 Ilumatobacteraceae bacterium
ACCTCGCCGTGTTCGGCGAGGTCGGCCTGGGCGGCGAGCTCAGACAGGTCGGCCAGGCCGCCCGTCGGCTCACCGAGGCAGCCCGACTCGGGTTCTCGCGGGTGATCGTGCCGACCAACTCCCCCGACGGCGATGCCGGTGTCACCGTGATCCGTGCGGCGACCGTGAGCGAGGCGATCGCTGCGGCCGGTCTCGGCTCGGGGTCGGGCGGGCTCCGCTCGACGGGGTGACCAGGGGCTCCGGCTCGATCGCGCAGCGCGTGCCCTAAGATCTGTCAATGCACTCACGTCACAGCGGCGTCAACGAGGCGATGCGCAATGCGCTCGCTCGTGTCGCCCCTGGGACTCCCGTGCGTGACGGGATCGACCGGGTCGTCCGCGCCAAGGCCGGCGCGCTGCTCGTGCTCAGCGACGACGCCCAGGTGTTGTCGATCTGCTCTGGCGGCTTCCTCGTCGACGCCCCGTACAGCCCGCAGCGGTTGTCGGAACTGGCGAAGATGGACGGCGCGATCATCATCTCGAGCGACGGCGGCCGCATCGCCAGAGCCAATGTGCACCTCGTCCCCGACCCCTCGGTGCCGACGACGGAGACCGGCACGCGTCACCGCACCGCGGAACGCGTGGCACGCAGCCTCGACGTTCCCGTCGTGTCGGCAAGCGAAGAGATGGGTGTCATCAACGTCTACGCCGGCGGCGGCAAGCGTCAGCTGCAGGAGGTCGGACATCTCCTCGATCGCGCCAACCAGGCGTTGCAGACCCTCGAGCGGTACAAGGTCCGCCTCGACGATGCGATCACGAACCTGACCGCCGTCGAGGTCGAAGACATCGTGAGCCTGCGCGACGTGGTCGCCGTCGTCCAGCGCGGTGAGATGGTGCACCGCATCGCGGACGAGATCGAGACGATGATCATCGAGCTCGGTGTCGATGCCCGGCTGCTGCGCCTCCAGATCGACGAGCTGTACGGAGAGATCGACGACGAGCTCGACCTCGTGGTGGCCGACTATCTGCCCGCCGGGCGAACCGTCGCCGATGCCCTCGCCGGCATGTCGCAACTGTCCGACGACGACGTGCTCAATCTGCGTCTCGCTGCCGATGCACTCTCGCCCGGCAACGATTCCACCGACCTCGGTCAGGAGGCAGCGCCCAAGGGGTTGCGTCTGCTGCACCGGGTCAGTCGTCTGCCCGCCGCAACCGCCATCACCGTTGCCGACCACTTCGGCAATCTGGCGAAACTCCAGCGGGCCACCGTGGCCGACCTGATGGCCGTCGACGGCATCGACGAGACCACGGCCCGCTCGATCCGCGACACGCTCAGTCGTGTCACCGAGTCGACGATCCTCGATCAGTACAGCTGACCGTCACCCGAATCGGTCATCCGAGTCCAGTCACTCGAGTCCGGTCACCCGAGTCCGATCACTCGGCGAGCGTCGTGGTGGCGTTGGGATCTGCGACGGTCGGGAGAATCGCGTCCCAGACCGCTGCGTCGTCGAATCCGAACGCCCACAAGGCGACGCCGTCGAGGCGGTACTCGCGAGCGAGATCCATGCGCAGTCGAATGCCGTCACCGTCGACGTAGTGCACCTGGCGGGTCTGCACGCAGGTCTGCACGCCGTCGGTGACCTCGAGGTCGTACTCGAACATCCACTCGCCTGTGGAGTCCACCTGGATCGGCGTGCCGTCGCGACGCTCGATCAGCTCGTCGACCGAGCGGGCCGAGACACTCGTTCGACCCTGGACCTCACTCTCGGGGCACTCACCCGCGACGAACACGGGCCAGTTGCGTCCGTAGGCGGGCAGGCCGAGCACCAGCTTCTCCGGGGCGTCGGTCGCCTCCAGTGCTCCCTCGATCGCAGATTCGACCCAGTTCAACGGAGCGATCGGTCCCGGCTCGGCGACGGAGAAGTCGTACGCCATGATGCGGATGCGATCGACGTGTTCGGCGATCGCGGCGTAGTCGTAGACCCAGTATCCGCTGTCGGGCGTCTGCCCGGCGTCGTAGACGGGTGGGATGCTCACGGTCAGTGTGCGGCCGTCGGCGTGCAGGGCGGACCCCAGCTCGGAGATGAACGAGACCCAGTTCGGCCGAGTCGCCGCCCAGGTCGAGCGACCGTCCGCAAACGCGAACTGTTCGTAGTCGATGTCGATGCCGGCGAAGTCGCCGTCGGCCGCGAAGGATCGGATCGTGTCGACGTGGACCTGGCGCGTCACCGGGTCGGCGAGGATCGCTGCCATCTCGCCCGCGGGCAACATGTCGACGATCGACGGGACGATGTCGACGTCGGCGTCGCGCGCCTTGGCGATGAACTGCTCGGTCAGGTCGGCCGGTGCGTTCGGGTCGACCACGATCGAGTCGGCTCCCTGTGCGTTGAACCAGAACGGAGAGACCTCGCGCATCGATGGCACCCGGGCGTCGAAGTCCGGCAAGGAGGCGTCGAGCGCCCAGTACGGCACCCAGGCGTCGAGCGGGATGTCGGGTTTCGGCGGCGGAGGTGCGTCCTCCGATCCGACCAACACGGCCGCGCCGATGCCAGCGAGCAACAGGACGCCAGCGAGGCCGAGCACCAACATCAGCCGGCGACTCGGCGGTCGACGACCACCCGCGACCGGGGTCGCGTCAGCGGTGTCCGTTGGCGTGGATTCGTCGGAGATCAGCGACACCGAGTCCGGCGAGGGAGTCGAGGAGGGTGAGCCCGGGGGCGGGAGGAACGGTGACGACATGGGGGACCCCCAGCGTCGCACACCCTGCGGCGAGCGCAGAGGCAACCCCGGTCGGAGAATCCTCGATCGCCAGGCAGTTCGACGGGTCGAGGCCGAGCGCTGCAGCAGCGGCGAGATACGGCTCGGGGTCCGGCTTGCCGTTGGTGACCTCGTCGCCGGTGATCGACGTCGTGAAGGACCCGGCAGGTGCGGCCGCGATCACGGCGTCGGCGAGCGAACGCCACGACATCGTGACCATGACGTTGGGGAGCCCCGCGCCAACACAGTCGGCCAGCAGTTCGGGTGCGCCCGGGCGCCACGGCAGGTCGTCACCGACGCGTCGAATCACGCTGTCGAGCAGGTAGGCGACGATGTCGTGGGCGTCGAGGGTCACGCCGCCGCGGAGCCGGAGCTGGTGGGCCGCGTCGAGCAGATCGAAGCCGACGAGCGAGTGCGCGTCGGCGTCGGACCAGGTGTCGCCGTGGTCGGCGACGAGCTGATGTTCACTGGCGATCCAGTACGGCTCGGTGTCGACGAGCGTGCCGTCCATGTCCCACAACACTGCCGCCAGCTCCGTCACCCCGACAGTGTGCCAGCAGATGCCACCGCCGCCCATCCAGCGTTACATCAGGGGTCAGACCCCGTTTGTAACGCCCCCACGCCGGGGCCTCACGCGTGGCTCTGACCCCACGCGTGAGGTCACCCCCATCGTGTGATGTCAGGAGCGGAAGACGGTGATCTTGTCTTCGCCGATGGCCGCGCGCTTTTCGGGGTTGTCGATGCCGAGACCCTCGGCAGGCGACAGGCACAACACACCGAGCTTGCCTTCGGCCTCGTTGTGATGCACCGCGAGTGCGGCATCGCCGACCTGGTCGAGTGCATAGGTCTTGGTCAGCAGCGGTTGAATCCGACCCTGGTCGAGGAGCTTGTTCGCGGCGTAGGCCTCGGCGTAATTGGCGAAGTGCGAGGACAGCAGCTTCTTCAGCTTCATCCAGAAGTGGCGGTTGTCGAACTCGACCATGTAGCCGGACGTCGCTGCACAGGTGACGACCGTGCCGCCACGCTTGGCGGCGAAGATCGAGGCGCCCATGGTGGAGCGACCGGGATGCTCGAAGACGATGTCGACGTCTTCGCCGTCGTTGAGGCCGCGGATCTTCTTGCCGAAACGGCGCCACTCCGACTCGTCCTGGGTGTGCTCGTCTGACCAGAACTGGTAGCCCTCGGCACGGCGGTCGATGACGGCCTCGCACCCCATCTTGTTCAGCATCTCGGCACGCTCGGGTGACGACACGACGCCGATCGGACGCCCGCCGCCGTTGAGCACGTACTGCACGGCGTACCCGCCGATGCCACCGGTCGCACCCCAGATGAGGACGCTGTCGCCCTGCTTCATGCGCGCGCCGTGGTCGCCCACGAGCATGCGATACGACGTCGAGCTGCACAGCGCGTTCACCGCCGACTCCTCCCACGTCAGATGGCTCGGCTTCGGCATCAGCTGGTTGGCCTTGACGATCGACAGGTCGGCAAGCCCACCGAAGTTGGTCTCGAAACCCCAGATGCGTTGGTTGGCGGCGAGCATCGAGTCGTCGTGGGCGCTGGGATCCTGGTCGTCGACGTAGTTGCAGTGGACCGTGACGCGGTCGCCCGGCTTCCAGTTGCGGACTGCAGAGCCGACCTGCAACACGACACCGGACGAGTCGGAGCCCACGACGTGGTAGTCGAGCGCGTGGCGCTTGGCCCACTCGCTCTCGCGGCCGAGACGGTCGAGGAAGCCGAACGTCGGCAGCGGCTCGAAGATCGAGGTCCACACCGTGTTGAAGTTGATGGCCGACGCCATGACCGCCACGACGACCTCGTCGGGGGCCATCTCGGGGGTGGCGACCTCGCCCACGTGGAGCGACTTGCGCGGGTCCTTGTCCCAGGATTCCACGCCTTCCCACATGTCGACCTCGTCGCGCTTGACGTACGCGGCTCGGAACGACTCGGGAAGGTCGATGTTGGCAATGTCGTCGCCGGACGCACCGGCGGTGATGGCATCAAGGAAGGCCTGCATGGCTGTCGATCCTAGGACCATCTCTCGACGACGCACGAAATCTGTTGCGTCTATCGGACAGACAAAGGCGATCAGGCCAGGTTCCCTGACATCGCGAGGTTTGCCGCCGATAGGGTTCCGTAGTCGATCCAGCAGCAGGAGCGGATGAGCATGGCCATGACGTCGGAGGAAATCGCCAGCAAGGAGTTCCTCGTTGGCCTCCGGGGGTACG
>JBAWHL010000252.1:0-3276 GCA_049593815.1 Ilumatobacteraceae bacterium
CCGCTGACCGTCAGGCGATCAGTCGCCCAGCCTGCGTTCAGTTCCGCGATCGCCCACGGCGATCGCGGAAGAACGCGCGCAGCAGGTCAGCAGATTCCTGGGCGCGGATGCCGCCGTGCACCTCGACCCGATGATTGAGCGGGTCGCCCGCGAGGAGCCCGAAGTGGCTGGTCACGGCGCCGGCCTTGGGGTCGTGGGCTCCGTACACCAGGTGTCCGAGCCGGGCATTGACCGTGGCGCCCGCACACATCGCGCACGGCTCGAGCGTGACGTACATCGTGCACTCGTCGAGTCGCCACTGGCCGAGTGCTGCGGCGGCATCGCGCAGGGCCAGGATCTCCGCGTGAGCGACGGGGTCATGATGGAGTTCGCGTTCGTTGTGTCGAGCAGCGACGATGCGACCGTCGTGCACGACGACCGCACCGACCGGCACGTCATCGTGGTGGAGCGCGGCCCGCGCCTCGTCGAGAGCGGCGGACATCGCGTCGTCAGGCGCCACAGCAGGTGTGGCGTCGGAGTGTTCGACCGACATGGCGGAGGGAGTGGGATTCGAACCCACGGAAGGTTGCCCTTCACACGCTTTCCAAGCGTGCCGATTCGGCCGCTCTCGCATCCCTCCTTGTCGACTGTCAGGCTGAACACTCCTGTCAGACGATGGTGCGGCACTCTATCGGGCAGGCTGCGATCATCGGCCGCCACGGTCACCGAACGAGCGGGGCTCGCGCTTGCTACAGTGGAGCGCCGCGAGACGGTTCGCCGTCGAGTGAGGTGACGACCGGGCCCTGTGCAATGGGCGCCCGTGAATCAGGTCAGGACCGGAAGGTAGCAGCCTTCATCGGCATCGTCCGTGTGCCGCAGATCGTCTGGTCGTCACCTCAGTCGACGGCAACCGTTACATCAGGGGTCAGACCCCATTTGTAACGCTCATGGGGCGAGTCGGGTGGCGAAGTCGACCAGATCGGGGGCTCCGATCTCGGCGGCAAACGCAGCGAGGTCCGGCGTGGGCCCATGCCACTGCCATTGGTCGACCGAGCCGACGTCGATGTCGGTCTCGATCGTGGCGATCCGCCGGAACAACAGCGCATCGGCGAGCTGAGCCTGCAGGGTCGCTGACAGCTTGGGTGCCCCGCGCAACCCGGCGACGTCCCACTGCCCGGCCGAGGCCGGAATGTTCTCGATGTGTCCGTAGCGAGCGAGCACGAGCGACGCGCTCTTGGCGCCCCACCCCGGCAGCCCCGGAAACCCGTCAGCGCTGTCACCCACCAGACCGAGGTAGTCCGCGATCGACTCGGGACCCACACCGAACTTCTCGCGGACTGCATCGGCGTCGATGATCTCACGCTTGCGCCGATCGAACTGGACGACGCGTTCGCCGCGCACGCATTGTCCGAGATCCTTGTCCGGGGTCACGATCAGGACCTGTTCGACGCGTTCGTCACGGTCTGCGACCGCCGCAGCAGCCCCGAGGGCGTCGTCGGCCTCGTAGTCCACCATCGGCCACACCGTGAATCCGGCGGCCACGAGCCCGCGCTCCATCACAGGGATCTGGTCGAGGATCTCTCGCTCCATGCCGGCGGAGCTCTTGTAGCCGTCGTACAGGTCGTTGCGGAAGCTCTCGATGGTGTGGTCGGACGCGACACCGACATGGGTGGCGCCGTCGTTGACGAGCGAGAGCGTCGAGGCGATCACGCCGGCCGCCGCGTCGAAGGGCCCACGATCGCTGTGACGCGCCGCCATGCCGAAGTGTTGACGAAAGAGCTCGTAGGTCCCGTCGATCAGGTGGACGCGCATGAGCAGGACGTTACGCCGCCGCCACTCGGGTCCTGTACCGCAACACGAGGCCGATCAATGCCCACGTTGTGTCAAGTCCGTCTCAGCGAACTCTCAAGATCCGCAGTGGACCGGTCGATAGAGGACATGCAAGGCGAACTCTGCCGAACACACCAGCTGCCATGACGAACTCTGACCTGAACTCCCACACGGGCCGCACGGCCATCTGCGCCATCGCCATGGCGCGCCCAGTTCAGGCGCCGCAGCCTCGTACCGATTGCCCGAAGGAAGTGTCATGACCGACCAGTTCGATGCTCTTCGTTCCAGTGTGGTTGCCGCCGTCCAGCAGGAGTTGACCCGGTTCAGCGGTCAGGTCGCGGATGAGATCAAGCGGCTCCGCGACGAGGTGGCCACCGAACGGGCTGCTCGCGCCCGGACCGAGGAGCAACTGCATGGTCTCACCGCGGCGGTCGAGGCCCGCCTCACCGAGTTCGGAGCCGCCAGCAAGCGTCGCCACGACGAGATGGACGTCCGCCTGGGACGCGTCGTCGACGAGGCGAACATCGGGATGGCCGCGGCGGTCGAGGCAGCGGCGCGACCGGTGCTCAAACGTGTCGAAGATCGACAGGACCATGTCGAGCAGAATCTCGTGGGACTCGACGCCACCGTGCGCAAGTTCGATCAGCAGGCCGCGGGAATGGTGCAGCACTTCAACGCCATGAGCGAAGCGACCGATGCACGCATGGACGAGGTGTCGGCGCAGGTCGGTGTCGAAGTCGATGGACGCCTCGGCGCCCTCTCGTCGCGACTCGACGAAGTGTCCGCCCAGGCTGCTCGCCACCAGGCGGAGGTCTCCAACATCGTCGGCAATCGTGTCGATCAGGCCGAGGAGCGGATCAACGAACGCATCCTGACAGCGGAGGCCCGCATCGGTGAGAGCGTCGGACAGCGAGTGGCAGACATCGATGCCTACGTGGGCCGCGTCAGTGCCGGCCTCGACGATTCCGTCACGATCCTCAGCGATCGCATCGCTGCCTTCGACGGGCGGTTCACCGAGGTCCATGCTGCGGTTGCCGCGATGGGCACTCGTCTCGACAGCGTCGACGTCGACGCCATCGACGAGCTCAAGGATCGAGTGGCCAGCGCTGCCGGCGAGGTCGAACTCGTTCGCATCGAGGTGGAGCGATTCCAGAAGTCGATGGGCGACACCATGGACAAGGCCACCAGCCGCATCGTCGATCTCGAGACCCAACTGCAGGAGCAGTACATGGACGTGGAGACCGCAGTCCAGCTCGAACGACTCGAAGAGGTCGAACGAGCGATCATCGCCCTCAACCCCGATCAGTTCGTTCGCAAGGCCGACGCCCCGTCAGCCCCCCCGGCAACGAGCCCCTTCTCGTCCCCTGAACCATTTCAGCCGTCAGTCGACGGGCAGTTCTGAGCTCGAAGGATTCATCCGATGGCACTTCGTAAACCCAAGCCCGAAGATTTCGCGCCACCCGGTGG
>JBAWHL010000253.1:0-9993 GCA_049593815.1 Ilumatobacteraceae bacterium
CGATGTCGATGCGCTCGTCGTTGCCGTGGAATCGTGACCCGAACTCTCCGGCGTCGAGCGACGGGTGGAACAGACCGGCGCCGTACGCGACCGCGCCCATCTCGCGATAGATGCGGGCGTCGGTGAAGCCGACGATGAACTGCGGGTTGAGCGTCGCCGTCGGGAACGGCACGTTGACGGCGCGCTGCAACGAGTCCCACAGCGGCGTGTCGATCCGGCTGATCGACGCCGCGTCGTTCATCAATGGTTCGACCTCGACGTGATCGGCGAGGTCGCCGAGCGCGGCGCGGAGGTGTGCGGCGACCTCGTCGGGGCCCTCACCCGGCATCGTGCGGACATCGACGTCGATGGTGACGGCATCGGGGATCGTGTTGACCTTCATGCGACCGCCACCGGATTCGCTCCCGTCGACCAGGTTCGGTGAGAACGTCGTGTGCGTGCACGCGTGGAAGTGCGACGCGATGCCGGCGCTCGGGAACTCGTCGAGCCAGTCATCGATCGTGGCGGGGTCGAGCAGCGCCGCCTTCATCTCCTCGGGGAGACCGAGCGTCTCCACGCGATTCGCCCAGAGCTCGTGGAATCGGGGCTCGGGCCGATAGTCGTTCAGTCGTTGGATGACGCCAGCAGCCTTGACGAGCGCGTTGTCCCGACGGAACGGCGCCGAGCCGTGGCCCGGCGTGCCGCGAACCCGCAGGCGCCGCCATGCAACGCCCTTCTCCGCAACGTTGATGCCCACCGCCGGCGCGTCCTCAGCGCCCTGGTGGAGCCCACCGTTCTCGGTGAGGACGTAGTCGGCTCGGATCGCATCCGGGTGGTTCTCGGCCATCCAGCGGGCGCCGTACGCACTCCCGGCCTCCTCGTCGGCGACGCCGAAGAAGATCAGATCGCCGGTCGGCCGGAACTCGGAACGGGCCAGATCGCGGAAGGCGACGGCCATCGAGGCGGTGAGGTTGAGCATGTCGACCGCACCGCGCCCCCAGACCTCCTTGCCATTGCCACTGTCGATGATCTCACCCCCGAACGGATCCTCCCGCCACCCGGACTCGTTCACCGGCACCACGTCGGTGTGCCCCATCAGACACAGGCTCGGGGCGTTCGGATCGGAACCTTCGATGCGACCGACGACCGAGGTACGACCGGGCGCCGCGTCATACCGTTCGACGAGCACACCGGGAACATCGATCACCTGTTGGAGCACGTCCGCGTTGCGCACCTCCTCGCCCGACTCGGCGGTGCCGTCGTTGACGCACCGGTTTCGAATCAGGGTCTGGAGCAGATCGACGGTCTCACCCGTCAGTCCGTCGAGTCGGTCGTCATCGAGTTCTGGTGCTGCCATCGTCCCAGCCTCGCACGCGACGGTCAGACGCGTGCCAGCGTGTTGGCGATGCGCGTCGCACTGACGCTCGGTTGTCCTGGCCGCTTGACGGAGAGCGGCTGGGCGAACGTCGCGACGCGAAGGTCCTCGAGCTGCCAACGCACGTCGACGAAATCCGGGGCGAGGCGTCCTGCCCCGGCGTGATCGACGATCGATGCGTATCGCTGCTCCAACGGCACGATCTCGGCCATGCGGCGACGGTCCCGGTCGTGCGCTCCCGCGAGCCGCTCGAGCCGATAGACGATGCCACGCACGTACCGCTCGATGTCGTCGAGTCGGTCGAGGCCTGCGCCGAGGACGAAACCACGATGGACCAGGCGTCCGAGGTGAGCGTTCGCATCGTCGACCGACGGACGCAGCGCCTCAGCATGCAGACGCGCGAGGAGTGCGCTCGCCTCGGACGCTGCAGCGACGACCCGGGAAGCTCTGCGGAGGCCGTTCGCGGCGAGCCCCGGCGCCTGTTCGCGAACCGCTCGGCGCAGTTCGTCGAACTCGTCCCGGGTCCAGGGCAGCACGCCGTGATCACTCATCACGCGATCGACCGCGGCGGCCACGCAGTCACCGCTCAACTCACCGAGTTCGATCGGTCCGGCAGCAATCGCCAGCCGAGCATCGTTGGCCAATTGACGCACGACCGACGAGCGCGTGGGAGCCCCGTTGAGCAGGAGCAGCCGCCGGACGCCGCCGCGCATCGATCGTTGCTGCAACTCGGGTGTGGTCACGACGCGCAGCGCGACGCTGTCGCCGACGTCGAGCAACGTCGGATACGCGCGCACGTCGAGCGCTCGGTCCTTCGACTCCACGACGCGCGGCAGGTCACCGAGGTCCCAGTCGACGATGCCGCGCCGTTCCTCGATCGGTGCCGCAGCGGCGATCGAGTCCCGCACGGTTCCGGCGAGTCCAGCACGCAGGGCGTCGAGTTCGGTGCCCACCGCATGGACCGTGCCGTCGTCGTCGGAGACCACGATGTTGAGTCGCAGGTGTGCCGCGAGCGCGTTCGTGTCGAACGCTGTCGGAGCCACAGCGACACCACTCACCTCGGTCACGGTCGACGCGAGTACGTCGACGAGCCGACCATCGGGCGGATCACCCGGGAGCGACAGCATCCGCTCGACGACGACGTCGACGGTGTCGCCCAGCGGGATCAGCTGGCGACGAATCGGTTTGGGCAGCGAACGCACCAGTGTCGACACCACCTCCGCGCGGTGGCCGGCGATCTGCCAGTCGAACCCGACATCGCGCACCTGATAGAGACCGGCCAGGGGGACGTGCACCGTCACCCCGTCGAGTGGCTCACCCGGCGCGTAGCGGTACGTGAGCGGCAGCTCGATCGTGTGATCACCCACCGTCTGTCGCCAGGTGTCGGGATAGTCGGCGAGGCGGACCCCGTGCGATCGGCCGGTTCGGGCGACGAACTCCTCGGTCAGGTCGAGCACGTCGGGACGTGACCGCCGCTCCTGCTTCCACCAGCGATCGAAGTGCTGGACCGAGGTGACGTCGTCGCCGATGCGATCGTCGTAGAACTCGAAGAGCATCTCGTCGTCGACGACCTCGAGGCGTCGGACCCGCGCTGCGAGGCGCCGGATGCGCTCGAGGAACTCCTCGTTGTGCGCGAGGAACTTCTGGCGACCGATCCATGCGGTGTCGGTGACCTCGCGTTCGACGAGGGCCTTGGTGATGAACCAGGCGCGCGCCTCGGCGTGGTCGACGCGGTCGTAGCCGATCGTGCGGTCGCTGACGATGGGCAGCCCGTAGAGGGTGACGGACTCGGTGGCGACGGCTCGGCCTCCCTTGGGGTCCCAGCGCACGTTGTCGTGCGAACGCTTGTGGATGTGGCTGCTGGCGCGCTCGGCCCACTTGGGATCGATCTTGGCGACTCGACGCGCATACAGCTGGTTCGTCTCGACCAGTTCGGCGGCCATCACCCAGGCCGGTGGACGACGCGTGAGCGCTGAGCCAGGAGCGATCACGAAGCGTGACTGCCGCGCACCGATGAACTGCTTGGTCTCGCGGTCGCGCATGCCGAGGTGGGACAGCAGGCCGGACAAGACGGCCTGATGAACGTGATCGGGGTGGCTCTCCTCGGTCGTCGGTCGGATGCCGAGTTGCCCAGCGATGCGACGCAGCTGGCTGAACAGATCCATCCACTCCCGCACACGGAGGTAGTTGAGGAACTCCTTGCGACACATGCGCCGGAACTGGTTGCCCGACAGGGCGCGCTGCTGCTCGCGCAGGTGATCCCACAGGGCGACGATGCCGAGCAGGTCGGATCCGTCGACGCGGAACCGGTTGTGGAACTCCGCTGCCTGTTCACGCTTGTCCTGGGGGCGTTCGCGCGGGTCCTGAATCGACAGACCACTGGCGATGACGAGGACCTCGCGCACGCATCCGAGCCGATCGGCTTCGAGGACCATGCGGCCGAGACGGGGATCGACCGGGAGGCGCGCCAACCGTTCGCCGACCTTGGTGAGTCGGCGCGGTCCGACGCCGCCGTCGGGGGCGGAACGGATCGCAGCCAGCTCATCGAGGAGCTGGTAGCCGTCGCGGATCGCGGCGTGGTCGGGGGGTTCGACGAAGGGGAAGCGAGCGACGTCACCGAGCCCGATCGCCGTCATCTGCAAGATGACCGAGGCCAGATTGGTGCGCAGGATCTCCGGTTCGGTGAACTCGGGCCTGGTCTCGAAGTCGTCCTGTGCGTAGAGCCGGATGCAGATGCCGGGTGCGACGCGTCCGCAGCGGCCCGAACGCTGATTCGCCGATGCCTGCGACACCGGTTCGATCGGGAGTCGTTGCACCTTGAGGCGACGGCTGTACCGCGAGATTCGGGCGAGGCCCGCGTCGACGACGTAGCGAACACCCGGCACGGTCAGCGACGTCTCGGCGACGTTGGTGGCCAACACGATGCGACGCCCTGCCCCGCCGGTGGCCGGCCGTTCGAAGATCCGGTGCTGTTCGGCGGACGAGAGCCGGGCATACAGCGGCAACACCTCGGTCTGGCGCAGCTCCAGTCGTCGCAGCGCGTCGGCGGTGTCGTGGATCTCGCGTTCCCCGGACAGGAAGACGAGCACGTCGCCGGGTGCTTCCCGGCTCAACTCCTCCACGGCGTCGACGATCGCCTGGACCTGGTCCCGCTCGTCGCGCACCGCGTGCTGGGCGGGTGCGTCCGACGGGCCCTCCGCGTCCGATTCGCTCATTGCGTCGGGGCCGAAGGGGCGGTACCGGATCTCGACGGGGAAGGTACGACCGGTGACTTCGATGACGGGGCAGTCGGAGAAGTGCTGCGCGAAGCGGTCGGTGTCGATCGTCGCCGAGGTGACGATGACCTTCAGGTCGGGTCGCTTGGGCAGGAGTTGCTTGAGGTAGCCGAGGATGAAGTCGATGTTCAGGCTGCGTTCGTGGGCCTCGTCGATGATCAGGGTGTCGTAGCGCCGCAGCATCCGGTCGCGCTGGATCTCGGCGAGCAGGATGCCGTCGGTCATCACCTTGACGAGCGTCCCGTCACCGACCTGGTCGGTGAACCGAACCGTGTACCCGACGTCCTCGCCGAGCTTGGAACCCAACTCGTCGGCCACACGTTCGGCGATCGTCCGCGCGGCGACCCGGCGCGGTTGTGTGTGGCCGATCATGCCGGCGACCCCGCGTCCCGCTTCGAGGCAGAGCTTGGGAAGCTGCGTGCTCTTGCCCGATCCGGTCTCACCGGCGACGATCACGACCTGGTGTGTGCGGATCGCATCGACGATCTCCTCACGGCGTTCCGTGATCGGGAGCGATTCCGGATACCGCAGACGGCCTTGGTCCACGACGGCCGCCGCTGCGGCGGCTCGGAGATCGTTCGAAGTTGCAGTCATGGCGGGCCCGATCGACCAGCCTGGCAGCTGCGGCACCACCTCCCACCGGCAAATTCCGGTGGCGCCGGTCGGATCCGAGCGGACCGGGTCGTGGAGGCCACCCCGAGTGCCCGGCCGTGCACAACTAACCTCGTGTGATGATCTATCGATGGGAGGACTGCTCTCTCGATGTACCCGGGCGTCGACTCACCAGGGCCGAGGACCCGGTACACCTCGAACCCCAAGCGTTCGATGTGCTCGTGTTCCTCGTGCAGGAACGCCACCGTGTGGTGGCGAAGGCCGAGATTCTCGACGTCGTGTGGGGTGACCAGTTCGTGTCCGAGTCGGCGCTGACCACGCGGATCAAGCAGGTCCGCAAGTCGCTCGGCGACGACGGTCGAGCGCAGAAGTTCATTCGCAACGTCCACGGCCACGGATACCAGTTCGTCGGTGAACTGAGCACCGCGCCTCCGTCCGCGACCAGCCAGACCGAGGGCCACACGACACCTTCACGACTCGACCGACCGGTCGACATCGCCGTCGACATCGCGGTCGACGACGAATTTCCGTTCGTCGGGCGAGAGCAGGAATTCGCGCAGATCGACGCGCTGCTGCGGTCGGGACGAGTCGCCAACGGCAAGGCATTCATCGGGGGCGCCCCGGGTTCCGGCAAGTCCCGGCTGGCCATCGAGATCCTTCGCGCCGCTGCCGAGCAGGGAACGACCGTCTGCGCCGGACGCTGCGAACAGACGGTGACGTCCAGCCTGCAGCCCGTCCGAGACGCCGTCGCGCAACTCGCTGCTGGACACAGCGCTGAACTTCCGCGATGGAGCCGCGGTCTCGAGGGCCAGTTGCTCTCGTTGATTCCATCGCTGGTCGGCCAGCTCGACGGCGACTCGGTCCCGGTCGACGGCTACGCCGGAATCGATGTGTTCCTGACGCTCTTCGAACGTGTCGCGGCCGATCGTCCACTGATCATCCTGATCGATGATCTCCAGTGGTCGGACGAACCGACACGATCATTCCTTGCCCGGCTGCATCGACGGCTCGCCGGGCAACACGTGGCGACGCTGGCGACCTTTCGATCGGCACGATCCGATCTGCCGGCCGAGGTGCACAGCTGGATACAGGGCGAGTGCCGATCGTCGCCGTCGCAGAGGATGGAACTCGAGAACCTGGACGACGACGGGGCGCTCGCGCTCATCGCCGCGGTCACGGGTGATCCCGTCACCTCCGGCAGCCGTGAACTGGTGGCTTCGACTGGCGGCCACAGCCTGTTTCTGACCGAGACCCTGCGCGACCTCCAGCTCGGCCAGGACCCAGCCCAGTCCATGGGCGACCTGATCAGGCGACGCCTCGAGCGCCAGACGCCCGAGGTGCAGCAGGTCATCGAGTCCGCCGCAGTCCTTGGCCCGGAGTTCTCGTTCTCGGTCGCCGCCGCAGGAGCCGACCTCCCACTGGATCAGGCGCTCACCGCCGTCGATGCGGCGATCGACGCCGAACTCCTCCACGAGACGGCGTCGCCATCGCGCTTCCGATTCTCCCACCAGCTCGTGACCGAGGCGATCGTCGCTGGTCTCCCTCGCTCCCGGAAGGCGTTGCTGCATCATCGGTGCGCGAACGCACTGCGCGACGAGAACGCCGATGACGTCGAGGTGGCATTCCATCTCCTCGCCGCGGTCCCCCTGGTCCCCCTGGACGACGCGATCGACCAGAGCCGGGCGGCTGTGGCCACGGCTCGCGCGGCGAACCAGTTCGATCGGGCCCACCGATTGCTCGAAGCAATCCTCGACACCAGACCCCAGACACGTGTTCGCTGCGAAGTCATGCTCGAGATCGGTCAGATCCTCAACCAGCAAGGCACCCCCGCCCGTGCACTCGCACCGTTGGAGCAGGTGACCGAGATCGCCCGACAGAACGGCTGGCCGGACCTCTTCGTCGCAGCCACACTCGCTCACTGGAACCAGAGTCCGTTCCGCAAGCCCCGCGACACCAGTACGTCCAAACTGCTCGCCGAAGCGGATCAACTCCTGGGTGGAGAACCCTCGGTGGACAGAGCACGGGTGATTGCCAAGACCGCCGTGTTCAACAGCTTTCGCCAACCGCGGGCGACGCGCGTCGAGCAGATCGACGCGGCGATGGTCATGGCCGACCTGGTCGGCACGAGTGACGCCGAGCGGCTCGAACTGCTCGAGTGGTGCCACATCACCCATTCATGCCCCGCCGGAAGTGCCGAGCTGGATGCACTGGACGTCGAACTCGAGCGCCTTCGGGCCGCCTCCGACAGCTACTTCACCGATGCGGCCGCTCCCGAGACGTCAGCCTTGATGCACGGCAGAGGCGCGGAGCTCCGACGGATCACGCTCGCCGACGGCGATCGGCTGAAGGCCCAGCCGATCGCCGAATGGCGCGACCTCACGACTCGTTCGATGTTCGCCACATTCGACGGCGACATCGTCGCCGCTCGGGATCTGTGTGAACGCGCCGCTGACATCGGAGATGCCTTCTGGGGCGAGTCCTCACACGCCCTGCACGGCTTCTGCCAGTTCCTCCTCGATTTGGTGAGCGACGAGTGGACGCACTCCGCTCCTCTGCTGGAACTGCTGGCGGCCTTCGGAGGCGCGGCAATCTTCGACGGTGCGCTCCTGACCGCCCGTCACGCAACCGGCGCGTTCGACGAAGCCGAACAGCTACGCGAGCGGCTCGACCTCTCGGTCCTCGAGAGCATGGGTGAGCACATCTTGGGCGGCAACGGCCTCGTCGGCTTCGCCGAGGCTGCGATTCGCCTCGACGACGACGAGCTGGCCGCAGCGGTCGAGTCGGCGCTGCGCCCGTTCGAAGATCTCGTGCTCGGCGTGCCGTGGGCGTGCAGCCTCGCAGCTGCAGACCCGTTGGCTCGGCTTGCACGACGCCGCGGTGACCACGAGGCAGTCTCCAGGTACACCGAAAAGGCAATGGACCTGTACGACAGCCTCGAGGCCCCGTGTCTCGCAGCTCGACTGGCCCGCTGACGAGCCGTTCGCTCACGTTCGAGGGCCGCCTCGTCCGACTCAGCTCGCGGGCCGGACGGACACCGCAGTCGGGTTCGTGATGAGGTCGAACACCGCAGAACGCTTGGTGGATGCCGAGATCAACGCATCGAGCGCGTCCCGTGGCGCGTCGCCTTCGAGCTCGACGTCGACCTCGATCCTCTGGAAGCCGTTGCGCACATCCGGGTCGATGCCGAGAATCCCGCGTACGTCCATCGCACCACGGACGACGGTGTCGATCTTGGTCAGCTCGATTCCACGATTGGCCGCAGTCGTGGCGACGCCGGCGGCAATGCACGATGCGAGTGCGTGCAGCACGTACTCGTGCGGGGTGGGCCCGTGACCATGGCCGAGGGTGGGGTGATCGGCGTCCGCGGTGAACTCCTGTGCGTGGAGTTGGGCGTTGCCTGCGCCGAACCACTCGTGGAATGTCGACCGCGTCGCGGTTCCCTCGATCCAGGTGTTCGTCGCGGTGAACCTGAACTGTGCCAGGTCGGCATCGTCGGTCAGCTTGGCGATGGTGCCGCTCAACTTGTCGACGGGAACGCCGTTGAATTCGATGGGGCTGGTGATGGTCATGGCTGGTGTCTCCTTGGTTGGTGAACTCGTTGCAAGTTCGTCGTTGTTGACGAGTCCCACTCTCGGCGACGAGCCCTCGGAGTGCTTGGAGACGGTCTGTCGATGTGTTGGAGATGTTCTGCAGGGATGCCCGCGGCGCTCCCCGAGACCCGAGGAGCGCCTCGGGGTCCATCGAGGTCGGCGCGGCCTTGGTCGGTGACGGCCGCCGCTGCGGCGGCACGAAGTTCATTCGAAGTTGCAGTCGTGACGGGCCCGACCATCCAGCCTGGCAGCTGCGGCCCCACGTCCCACCCGCAATTCCGCTACCACCGGTTGGGTCGTCGCGCGGGCACCGACCTCCGCCGACGACAGCTGCAATGAGCGAGTCCCCGGGATGGCGGGATATCGCTCATCGCAGGGTGACTTCAGAGGTGGACCACTGCGTCTTCGAACTGGTCGAGGATCTGTTCGGTGAACAGTCGAGCGACGAGTTCACCCCGACTGCTGACGTTCGCCTTGGTGAAGACGACTTTGAGGTGGTCGCGGACGGTGTGCGTCGAGATGCCGAGTTCGGAGGCCAGTTCCTTCGTGCCGAGCCCGCGACACAGTGCGAGCACGATGTCGGTCTCCCGATTCGACAACCCATACGACGACAACAGCATCGGTACGAGATCGGTTGCGGTTGCCACGTCGATCGTGACGACCACGTTGTCTGCAGCGCCATCGAGTGCGGCGGCGTGCACGCGGACCCAGCAGCCGCTGCGCCCTCGAAGGCGCGTGGTGACGCGGTGAGCGCCCCGCTGCCGCGCCTTCGACGCCGCGATGAGAATCGTGCCGGGAATGTCACCGTCGATACTGATTCGCAGGTCGTCGAGCAAGGCCTCGGCGCCACGTGTTGCTGACACGATCGCTCCGGCACTGTCGATGATCAGCACAACTGGCGCTGAGGTCACCGCGCTGTCGGGTTGGTGCAGCGCCCGTCGCAACACGAGGGTCGCCGGCTTCAACAGCGCCGTGACATCGCGCATCTCGGTGGGCGAATACTCCTCGCCGTCGGTGCGAACGAACGCGCCGATTGCCAGGCAGGTGGCACCAGCCATGAACGCGACGCGCAACTCATCACTCGCACCGAATCCGGAGTACAGCTTCTGGAAGCGCGGGCTGCGATCGAGGTCGCCATCGGTTGCGTCCGACAGCGTTGCAA
>JBAWHL010000254.1:0-6680 GCA_049593815.1 Ilumatobacteraceae bacterium
CAACGCTCCCGAGAACAACTGGGGTGCGTACTGCATCGCCTCGTCAGCGAAGTTCGCCTGGTCGGCCATGAGCGGGACTGTACCTGCCGAGGTGCTCCGGCGTTGGGCGCTGCGGAGTTGTTCTCAGTCCTTGTCGTGCGGTGCGACGGCTGGGTCGGTGGGAGTCGTCTCGGCCGGCGTGTCGTTCGTGGCGTCACCCGGCGAGTCGTCGGACGTGTCGTTCGGCCTGTCACCCGGCGTGTCGTCGGACGTGTCGTTCGGGGCGTCACCGGGCGTGGTGCCGGTGCTGCTGGCGAGCGACTCGGCGAGGCGGGGCACGACGTCGTTGAGCGAGGACACGAACTGATCGAGGAGGTCGGCGAGCAGGGCGCGCTCGCCCGGCTCGAACTCGCTCAGGATGTGCATCATCGCCGTCGAGCGTCGTCGGGCGACGTCGTCGTGGCGAGTGCGCCCCTCGTCGGTGATCCGCACGAGCACGACCCGTCCGTCTTCGGGCGACGTGAACCGTTCGACGAGACCGGCGTCCTCGAGCCGCTGCACGGCTCGTGTGGCGGTGGACGGATCGACGCGCAGCCGAACCGCGAGCTCCTTCATCGGGCGGTCGTCGCGACGGCTGAGCAGATCGAGTGCATCCATCTGTCCCTGTTCCAGCGGCTTGTCGTGCCCGAAGAGGTACGACCGCAGCGCCAACGCCGATGCCCCGCGTCGCAGCTCGACCCACGCGTTGCCGATGCGTCGCGCGTGCTCGCGATCGGTCGGGTTGCGGAAGTCGACCGCAGAGGTTCCGGTGGCGGGGACAGTCATGTGCGTTTGTACGGTACCCACCCATGGATGATGCCGACGGAGCGGACGGACCCCCGATGGACCCGGCGCAACCGACGGCGCTCGAGGCGCTCCGACCGCTCGCCTCGAGCGAGGTCGCGGTCACGCCGACGTTTCGCCATCGCGAGGTCTACACGTCGCGCGGGCTGTTGACGCTGCTGATGCACGAGCCGCCGAATGGTGGTGCAGGGGATGCCGCGATCGTCGCCTGCGGTGGAGCGATGGGTGGCACGCTCGGGCCGGGTCACACGCTGTATCACCGCCTCGGTGAGCGTTGGTCGGCGCGCGGCGTTCGATTCATCCGAGTCGGCTACCGCGAACCGAACAACCTCGATCTGTGTGCCCACGACGTGGCATGCGGGGTCGAGGTCGCACGCCAGGCCGGTGCCGATCGGGTGGTGGTGATGGGCCACAGCTTCGGTGGCGCTGTCGCCATCCGGACTGCAGTGGTCATGCCGGTCTCGGTGGCTGGCGTCGTCACGTTTGCAACGCAATCGGCCGGGTGCGAGGTCGCCGGTGCGCTCGAGGGACGCCCGCTGCTGCTGTTCCACGGCGATCATGACGAACTGTTGCCGCCCGAATCGAGCCAGATCGTCGCCGCGATGGCCGGCCACGGCGAGGTCGTGCTGCTCCCCGGCGACGGCCACATGTTGGCCAACAGCGACGACGCGATCACCGCACGCCTCGACGACTGGCTCCCCGCGGTCCTCCATCCGTCACGCTGACCCCACCTGGCCCAGGACACCACCTTCCCCAGGACACCACGTGGCCCAGAACCCCATTTGGCCCGGGACACCACGTGGCCCAGAACCCCATTTGGCCCAGAACCCACTTGGCCCAGAACCCCATTTGGCCCGGGACACCACTTGGCCCAGGCCCCCACCCCGCCCGGCCCATCGCCCGGTCGTCATCGCGCCTGGCCCCATCGCGTCCGACCTCGTCGGGACCCAACCGATCGCGCCCGAGACCCGCCCAGCCTGAATTGTGCGGGGATCGTCGCACGCAGCGTCGTGTGGTCAGCACCGTTCGGACCGGGACTGGGATGGGATGGGAGTCGTGGTCGGGCTCGGCCCGGGATGCTGGCCAGGGGTCGAGGCCGCCGGGTCGGGGGGATCTCGCGATGGGACGGGCTGACGTCAGGCGGCGAGTCGGCGAGGTGGGCCGGTGTTGCGGACGCTTCCGTCGGGGAACGTGATCGTCAGCCGTCGATCGGTGGTGAGGTGGATGGTCCAGCCATCCGCGTGGATCCGGGCGTGATGGTGGCTGCACACGGGCAGCAGATTCGACAGGTCGGTGCGGCCGCCGTGACGCCACCAGACGACGTGATGGAGTTTGCAGCGGTCGTAGCCGACCGAGCAGCCAGGGATCGCGCATGTGCGGTACAGCCCGCGGAGAGCACGCCGCTGGGCACGATTCGCGAGGCGCGTGGTGCGACCGAGGTCGAGTGCTCCCGGCGCGTGCAGCACGACACCGTTGCGGACGACGACGGTGTGCACGTCCGCGTCGGACACCAGGTCCGCCAGGACGCGCTGTGGCACTTCGACGGGGATCGGCCACGTGACGGTTGCCCTGCCGCACACGTGGGGCGTGTCGCCAGGGTCGGCGTCTGCCGCTCCGGCGGCGACGTCGATCACGGCGACGAACTCCGGTCGACCGCTTCGCGCGGTCCCCGCCGGGCCGTCGACCAGACGAGCCAGCGCCAGCGCTCGGAGATGCTGCTGTTTCTCGATCGGGTCGCTGGGGCAGGTGTCGGGCGCAGCCTCGGCGAAGAGCGTCGTCGCTGCGGCATCCAGTCTGGCGGCGAGCCGCATGCCGGTCACCGGGTCGAAGCGGCCGCGCACCATCCACATGCCGTCGTGATCGACCCACGTGGACAGGCGGGTCTCACGGCGCTGGCGTTCGAGGCGACCGATGCCATCGTCGGCGAGAATCCGGCTGGCCTCACGTCGGACCCGCCGTCCGAACTGTTCGACGGTTGCCGCGGCGGCCACGTCGGTCAACGAATCGACTCGGTCGAACAGTTCCCGCCGCTGGCTCGGTTCGAGCCCGCGTGCGCTCCGCGTGAGCACGTCGACGTGGCCTGCGGTGATGCGAGCCTCGTCGAGTGCCGACGCCAGTTCCGGTGTCTCGTCGAGCGTGGCGCTGCGCTCGAGGGTTCTGCTGGCACTGCCCACCGATGTGCGCGACGTGTCGGCGATCGCTGCTTCTGGAAACGACGTGCAGGCTGCGAGCCGACGGGCGAGGTCGGCCTCGCTTGCCGCGAGGAACGAGCGCAGGTCGGTGGATGCCCGAAGCGCCGCGGACAGCGCGGCGACCGATGCCGCGTCATCGGCCCGAGTCGTGGTGACCCGCTCCAACCGCTCGATCGCCTCGGCCAACTTCATGCCGTCATCGTGCGCATGGGGGTGTCACACAGTTGCCTCGGGTGGAGCGTGGCACGGAGGCCCGCGTGTTGCCTCGGGTGGAGGCGGCTGTCGGTTCAGCCGGGGAGTTCGGCCTCGCGCTCGGGCTCCAGGGCCCGGTACAGGCCCGGACCATCGACCGTGAGTGCATCGAGGAACGCTCGTGCGGTGTCGTAGGCCTCGCGGACCAGGGCAGGCGTCGAATCGAAGTCGAGCGGGGACACGATCAGCGGCGCTGGACCCGGGAGGTAGACCACGGGCACGGACGCGGCGGCGATCGGCAACTCGCGCAGCACCTGCTGGCGCATCTGCACCATCATCGAATAGAAGATCGTCTCGACCATGTTCGTCGGCGCCGCGATGCTCTGGTCGGCGAAGGCACAGTCGAGCACGACGAGCGACTTCGCTCCCATGTCGAGGGCTTCGAGGACCGGCACGTTCGTGACCAGGCCGCCGTCGTAGAGCCGTCGGCCGTCGCGTTCGATGGCCGGGAACACACCGGGGATGGCCGAGCTGGCGAGCATCGCCGTCTTCAGGGGCCCGCTGGACAGCCGAACCGCTCTGCTGGTTTCCACGTCGAGCGCCATCGCGGCGAAGGGGATCGCGAGATCGTCGATGTCGTGGATGCCGATCTCGGCCTCGATGACCTGGGCGAGATCGGGTGTGTCGTAGATGGCCACCTTCGACCGCCACAGCGTCCACGCTCGACGGAAGAGACCGCCGGGCAGGATCGCCTTGGTGTCCAGCGTGTGCCAGACATGGGACAGCCTGCTCGCTGCACCGGTCGGATCGGCCGCCACGACGGCCGCATTGAGTGCTCCGATCGATGTGCCGGCGACGAGATCGGCATGGATCCCGTGATGGTTGAGCGCCTCCAGCATGCCGACCTGAGCGGCACCGAGGCTTCCACCACCCCCGAGGACGAAGCCGATCGGACGCGGCAGCGCGTCGAGGAGGTCGCTGGTCATCAGCGCCAGGAGATCTCGATTTCGAGCGACGAGCCGTCGTCTTCGACTTCGATCTCCACTTCCAGCTGTACGTCGGTCGGAACGTCGACGGTGTAGCGCAGGCCCTCTCGCTCGAACTCGAGCCCGTTGTGGCGCTCGAGCGAGTCGGCGAGGCGTCGCAGCTGTGCCGCGGCCTCTTCGCGAGTGAGACGTTGATCGTTTTCGAACTCGAGCAGTTTCATGGCACCCATTCAACCAGTGGTCAACCAGTGGGTCGGGTCGACGAAAGGGGACGTGTCACACCAGGACGCGTTCCCGGCCGGCCTCGTCGTCGGTGATGTCGGTGTCGCCGTCGTGATCCATCGCCTCGAGCTGCTCCATGAGCTGTTCGCCCTCGATGTCGACGTTGGGAATCAGGCGATCGAGCCAGCGCGGCAGCCACCAGGCGGCCTGATCCATCAGCGACATCGCTGCGGGCACGATGATCATGCGAACGACGGTGGCGTCGAGGAAGACGGCGGTGGCGAGACCGACACCGAACATCTTGATGATCGGGTCGTCACCGAGCACGAAGGCGGCGAAGACGCTGATCATGATGAGGGCGGCGGCGGTGATCACCCTGGCCGACGACGTCAGACCGGAGACGACGCTCTCACGCGGCTGCTTGGTCCTGGAGTAGTCCTCCTTGATGCGGCTCATGATGAAGACCTCGTAGTCCATCGACAGCCCGAACAGGATCGCGAAGAGCATGATCGGCATGAAGCTGATGATCGGGACCGTGGTCTCCAGACCGATGAGGTCCTTCATCCAGCCCCACTGGAAGACGGCGACGACCACACCGAAGCTCGACACGATGCTGAGCAGGATGGCGAGCGACGCCTTGAGCGGGACGAGGATCGACCGGAACGCGACCGTCAGGAGTATGAAGGTCAGGCCGAGGACGACGATCATGAACTTCGGGAGGGCACTGCTCAGCTTCTCGGAGATGTCGATGTTCGACGCGGTGGTTCCGGTGAGTGAGGCCGTGGTGCCGGTGTCGTTCTCGATGCTCGGGAAGACGTCGCTCCGGAGATGATGCACCAGATCTTCGGTGGCCGTGTCGCTCGGCCCGGTGGTCGGGATCGCGGACAGGACGGCAGTGTCGCCCGCGTCGTTGAACGCGGCCGGGCTGACGGCCTGCACGCCGGCGTCGGCGAGGATGGCCGCGCTGTACTCGGCGACGACCGATTCGGGATCGTCGGCTCCGGCCGCGTCGACCACGACGGTGAGCGGTCCGTTGAACCCCGGTCCGAAGCCTCCACCCAACAGGTCGTAGGCCTCGCGCTCGGTGGTGCCCTCCGGATTGGAACCGGCATCGGTCATGCCGAGGTGCATGTCGAGCATCGGCAGCGCGAGGACGAGCATGACGGCGAGACCGGCGAAGAGTGACAGCGCGGGACGCTTGGTGACCTTGACCGCCCACTTGTGGCCGAGCGTCTCCGCGTCGACCGACGACGTGCGCGTCGTGGTGAACGGGGCCTTCCACCGGTCGATGTTCGTGCCGATGAGGCCGAGCAGCGCAGGCAGCAGCGTGACCGCAACGACGACGGCGATGGCGACCACGGCAGCGGTGGCGAGGCCCATGACGGTGAGGAACGGAATGCCGACCAGGGCGAGTCCGGAGATGGCGATGACGACGGTGCCACCGGCGAAGACGACGGCCGAGCCGGCGGTCGCGTTGGCGCGTGCGGCGGACTCCTCGACGCTGAGTCCGTCGGCGAGGTTCTGACGATGTCGGGTGACGATGAAGAGCGCGTAGTCGATCCCGACCGCGAGGCCGATCATCGTGGCGAGGGTCGGGGCCGTTGCGGAGAGATCGACGAACGCGGACATCAGGGTGATGCCCGTCATGCCGATGCCGAGCCCGAGGATCGCGGTGAACAGCGGGAGGCCCATGGCCAGCACCGAACCGAAGGCGAACAACAGCACGACGACGGCGACGGCCATGCCGATCAACTCCGACGTCGGTGGATGCTGTTCGCGGTTGCCCGAGACGACCTCGCCGCCGAACTCCACCTGTACGTCTGCCTGCTCGGCGATCGCTGCGGTCTCCTCGAGCGCGGCGACACCGTCGAGGCCGACGTCGGTCGTCTCGATGCCGTAGCGCACCGTGGCGTACCCGACGTCACCATCCGGTGAGATCGCACCCGAAGTGAAGGGATCGGACACGAAGATGACGCCGTCGAGATCCGCGACCTCGCCGAGCGTGCCGTCGATGCCCGGCTGGGCATCGACGAGCGGCGAGCCGTCCTCGGTCGCGAACACGATCTGGGCCGACGTGCCGGACTGTGCGGGGAAGCGCTCGTCGAGGAGGTCGAACGCCTCCTGCGACTCGGTGCCCGGAATGCTGAACTCATCGCTGGTCTCGCCGCCGGCGGCGACGGACCCCACGGCGATCAGTACGAACAGCCCCAGCCAGGCCGCGAGCATGCCCGTGCGGTGTCGAACGGCGAACTTGCCGAGGCGGTAC
>JBAWHL010000255.1:0-4921 GCA_049593815.1 Ilumatobacteraceae bacterium
CGAGGAGCGCGTGGCTCAGCATGTCGTTGTACACGTGACCACCGTGTTGCAGTGTGCCGTCCTCGAACAACAGCTTGGCGCCGACCAGGCCGACGTCGGGCTGCTGTGCCAGGCCGACCATCTCGTCGATGCTGCGCGGCGTCGACAATTGTGTGTCGTCGTTGAGCAGCAGGAGGTAGTCACCCGACGATGCCGCGACGCCGCGATTGATCTTGTCGGAGAAGTTGAACTGCTCTGCGTACGGCACGATCACGAGTCGATCGCCAACGATTCGTTGCAGCCCACGCACGATCACCGGATCCGTCGACGCATCGACGACGACGACGACCTCGAGCTGGGATCGGTTCGACTCGTCGGCGATCAGCGAGGCGACAGCCTCGTGGACGAACCGACGGGTTCTGCCCCACACGCGACCTGTCGACCCTCGCGTCGGCACGATCACCGAGACGAGCGGCTCGCCGCGGACCGTCCGGTGGATCCGGTACACGCCCGGATGGGCACCCTCGGAGACGGTCGCCTCGACACCGATGCGCTGGAGGTGATCGCTCACCGCTCGGCGACCGGCCGCGTACGCCGTTGGCTTCTGCATGGCGTCAGTCGACACACTCGCTGGTGACTGCCGCCAGTGCAGCAGGATCTCGGGAACGTGCACGATCGACCGCGCTGACTCGGCAACACGCAGGAGCACGTCGTGGTCCTGCGCTGCGTCGAACCCGGCCCGGAAGCCTCCGGCGTCGCACAGCGCGCTCCGGCGAATCGCGACCAGGTGGGTGATGTAGTTGTGGTTGCGCAGTCGCTCGGGAGAGAAGTCGGGCTTGTAGACCGGCGATGTGGTTCGCCCGTCAGGCCGGAGCAGATCATGGTCGCTGTAGAGGAGGTCGACGAGCTCGGGATCGTCCGCGCCGGCGACCGCTGCTGCCAACACCTCGAGGGCTCGCGGTTCCAGCACGTCGTCGTGGTCGAGCAGCACGACGAAATCACCCGTCGCAGCGGCGAGCGCGTCCTGGCTGGCGGCGACGATGCCTCCATTGTCCGCCCGCTCCACGACTCGTCGACGAGGCGACGCTGCGGCGCGCAGCACGTCGAGGACCCCCGGTGCTGTCGACGCATCGTCCACGACCACGTGATCCCACTCCGACGACGTCTGTCCGTCGACCGAGTGGAGGCAGGCCCGCAGGTGATCGGGGTCGGGGTCGAAGACGGTCGTGAGAACCGAGAATCGCACCATCTTCAGGCGCCTCGGCGAAGACCGACACGACGCGCGACGGCGCCCAGCCGTGGACGCACGACCGCGTGCCAGTACTCCGAGAACTGGTCACCGGCGTACGCCAGCGGCCCCATCTCGGCTCGTCGTTGCATCGTGTCCTGGTCCTGGCGGGCCCGGGCCAACGAGACCGACATCTCGACGAGCTCCCCACGCAGACGACCGACGTCACGCATCGACGATCGGAGCTCGACTTCCGCGGCGAGGAGATCGTTGCGGAGGTCGCGGTAGTCGGCCTCCGACGGGCCGACGAGGGACCGCAGTCGCTCGAGTTCTCCGTCGTCGGTCGACATGAGCGAGACCCTACTGTCGGGTTCAGATCGCGCCGAGCTATCGTCGCCGCATCGCCTCCGTCTACGACACTGCGATCCGCGCGTTGCGCTCGACGCGGATCGATCTCCTGACCTCCGACGTGTTCGACACGCTCGTGTGGCGACCCGTCGCGGAGCCGCACGATCTGTTCGTCCAGCTCGGTGCTGAGCTCCGAGATGGAGGGCTGCTCCCCGATCACGTCACCGCTGGTGTCTTCGGGATGGCCCGCCAGGTCGCTGAACGCCGAGCACGGACCTCGGCCGGTCGCGGCAACCCGAGCGCGGAGTGTCATCTCGAAGAGATCTGGCAGGAGATGCCCGCGGTGTGGCGGTCAGCGTCGGAGGGGACGTGGGACCGCTACATCGAGGCCGAACTGAAGTGCGAGGAACGCGAGCTCCGTCCGATCGCTCGCGGTGTCGAGCTGTTGCGGGTCGCGCACGGACAGGGATGCCGTGTCGTGCTCGTCAGCGACACCTACTTCTCCCCCGTTCAACTGGAACGCCTGTTGGGAGCCGCCGGCGTGCCGCTCGATCTGGTGACGAGCGTGCTCACGTCCAGTGATCGGCGGGTGAACAAGATCGACGGGCTGTTGGAGATCGCCATCCGAGAGCACGACGTCGACCCCACGCGGGTTCTGCACATCGGTGACAATCCAATCGCAGACATCCGGGCCGCGAATCGGGTCGGGGCATCGTCGGCCCACGTCGACGTGCCCGACACCGACCGGATCTCCGACGCGATGCCGCTGGCGCTCCATCGGTTCTCCGAGTCCGCCGGCACGGACGGCGGCGCCGATGGCATCGGTCGCGCGTTGTTGCTCGACCGATGGTCGCCGGAGTCCGGCGTCGCTGCCGCGTACCAGTTCGGAGCGACGGTCGGCGGTCCGCTCCTGGCGGGTTTCGCCGACTGGATCGTCGCACAAGCTGCCGAACTCGGTGTCAGCACCGTCCATTACCTGCTGCGCGAAGGCGGTTTCATCGCCGATGTGGTCGCCGCACTGCGGCCGGATGCGCCCACAGCCGAGCTGCTCCACGCTTCGCGCTGGGTCAACATGCGTGCCACCGTCTACGACGCCACGGCTGAAGAGTTGTTCCGGGCGCTCGCCCGGCGTACCGCCTTCGACCCCAGCCATGTGACCGAGGCGTTCGGCGTCGACCCACGTCTCGTCCGAGATGTCATCGGCGAGACGCCCGTCGATGACCCCGGCCGTGTCGCCGCGATCGAAGCACTCGCTGACGACGACGAGATTCGCGGCCTCATCGTCGAGGCCTCCAGCATGCTGCGCGCCCGGTTGTTGCGCTATCTCGAACCGCGGCTGCACCCCGAGAACGGACGCATGGTCGTGTGCGACATCGGATGGGGCGGCACGATCCAGGAGTCACTCACCGATCTCCTCCATCGTGAGGGCTGGGACGTGGAGGTCACCGGGCTCTACCTGCTGCTGTCGGCACCTGGTCGCGAGCGCGTCGCTCGTGGCGCGCTGATGCGTGGCTTTCTTCCCGACGGTGGAATTCACCGTTCCGCTGCGGACATCGTGATGCGCACGCCCGAGATTCCCGAGCAGTTGTGCACTCCCGACCTCGGCACACTTCGCGACATCGACGACGACGCCCAGCCCATCACGGCGCCGGTACCAACCGTCGCGATCGAATCACGCCGGCTGGCCCGCGCCGGCGTGCTCGACTTCGTCGCCGAGCGCCGCGCCGCGTTCCCCGAAGCGGCACACGACCGACGCCTGCACGGCAACGCCTACGCGGCGGCACTGCTCGAGGGGCTCGCTGGCACCATCGCTGCGCCCGATCGCCGACTCGCGATCGAGCTGGGCGCGTGGGAGCACGACGATGTTCAGGGCACCGGTCACGAGATGCTGATCAATCCGGCTGCCGTCGGCACGGTCCAATTCCTCAATGCCGCCGACACCGATCAGGTCGGGATGCGCGAGCTCTACTGGGTTCCCGGGGCGGCCGCGGTGCACAACCCCGCGCTCGCCGCCCAGCTCGATGCTGTTCGGCTGGGCGTCGATGCGTCGGTGCTGTGCCCACCATCGGAGCTCGGCGCTGGCCTGATCGCCGTGTTCGCACCCGACACGCTCGACGCGGTGGCGCAGGTACAGCTCGTGCCGCACCGCAGCGCCGACGGATGGATGCTGCTGCGTCTCACCGCCCCGGTCGGCGATGTGCGCTCGATCAGAATCGACTTCGGCGCGCATGGCGGCCTCGTCGAGCTCGGCCACCTCACGATCTCCGAGCCTGCTCGCGTCGGCGCCGAACCGATCCCGATCGCTCGCCTCACCGACCTCGACGACGACAACCTCGACTGGGTCGACGGCTGGCCGACGGCACGCCGTCACGCCGTCGTCGCTGCCGGGGGGCACCTCGTCGTACCGTGGGCCACGCTCACCGCGACGACTGGCCCGGCCAGCGGATGGTTGAGCGTCGAGGTGACATTTCGGGCCTGGCGGCTCGACGAGGCCGAGCTGGCATCGTTCAGCCCGACGATGCGTGCCCGCTGGCGCTCGATCACCGCGACACCTCGCCGCGTCGTCCGACGAAGCGCCGCGACGGTCAGGAACTTCAGTCAGGCCACGGCAGCCCGGCGTGCAGCTCCCGAAGATGCGCCAGCATCGCCGGCGCCGCAAGATTTGTGACGGAGATCATCGACGAGTTCTGCGTCCGGTAGCGGCCGAGCATCTGCGCGACATGGACGCCGTGCTCACGGGCGGCGGCGAGTCGCAGCCAGAGCTCCCAGTCCTCCCAGCCGAACACCAACTCGTCGCCGTCGCGGTAGCCGTCGTGACGACGCCATGTGCTCGTGCGGATCATCGCCTGGGCGTCGATGTAGTTCCGTTCGCACAGCCATGGGACATGCCAGCCCATCGCGCTCACGAGTCCTGGGCGCTCACCGAATGCTTCGAGCGTGGCGTAGGCAAAGGCCGCGTCGGTGTCGGCGTCGAGCGCATCGCTGAGGCGACGCAGACAGGTCGGATACACGAGGTTGTCGGCGTCCATCACCATGACGCGATCGGCCCGAGCCGTCTCGAATCCGAGGTTGCGGGCCGCGGGCAGGCCGGCGTTGGCCTCCCGGCCGAGCAACACCATCGGGACCTCGGCGTGCCGATCCATGAACGTGCGCACGACTGCTCGGCCATCGTCGTTCGAATGGTCGTCGATGACGATGAGCTCGATGTCGACGTCACGGGAAGCGACGATGGAGTCGAGCGTTTCCGTCACCAAGTGCCCGTAGTCGAACAGCGTCACGAGCACGGAAACCTCGGGACTGGCCTCGGCGTATGCGGGGGTGACGAATCGGTCGATGTGGTCGGGTACGCCATGCACGAGTTGGCTG
>JBAWHL010000256.1:0-4880 GCA_049593815.1 Ilumatobacteraceae bacterium
ACCGTGCCGTCGAAGTCCGACAGCGTGGCCGACCTCCAGTACGACTCGATGTTCGCCTGCACCTGGAACAGTTCGGCATCGGACCGGTTGGTGAGGCGTGAACGGATGTCCACCAGGGGGCTGACGACCTCGGTGACGCCGCCCCCGCGACCGTGCGTCTCGTACAGGGCGTCGGCGGTCGCTCCGGGAAGACGCGGACCGACGTAGCCGGCGCCGACCGCGACGACGATGACCGCCGCGAGTGCAGCGGGGACCACGCGCCGCAACGGTGCGCCGGTGTGCGACCGAGCGACGTCGGTCGAATAGAACGCCCGCAACACGATCGTGGTGAGGACTCCGGTGCCCACGAGCACCACGGTGGAGGCCACCCGGAGCCGATCGTCGCCCAACGCGCCGACGAAGACGAACAACACCCCACCGGGCACCAGTGTCTCCGCCCGCGCCATCGCCCGGAAGGCGAACATGTCGGCAAGGATCACCGACAGGCCGAGCCCGATCGCGGCCAGCACGTCCCACCCGCCGCCGTACACGACCGGCGCGACCGCGAACCGGAACTGTTCGCGGACGTCGTGCAGTTCCAGCTGGAAGAGCGACCAGGTCTCCGACGTCGGGAGGCCCCACGCGAACGTGTCGCGGTAGAACAGCGCGGCGATCGCCCAAATGGTCAGCGCGACCATGATCGGTGCCGCGATCCACCCGGCGACGCGCAGTCGGCGCAGGAGCAGTCCCGCCCCGTGGCCGACCACCACGATCACGACCATGTCGTCCATGAAGTGCCACCCGGAGAAGACCCGGACGTACCCGACGGCCACAGCGAGGGAGAACGCGGCGACGACGATCGTCGCGATGACGTCCCTCCCGAGCGGAAGGGCGTGGAGCCGCTGGTTCGGCTCGCTCACGACCGTCCACCGGTCAGATCGAGTCGACCGCGGCCGACGAGCGACTGCCACGCACCGAGGAATTCGTCCTCCGAGCGCGCGGCCACCGAGAGTCGGGTGGACGCAGCCTCGTCGGTCGTCACCGCCAGCACCGTCGAGGTCGGATCGGACACCGCCTGTGCCGCCCGCCAGGTCGCGCCTCGTCGCGAGCCGGTCACGACGATCAGGAGCCCGAGACCGTCACCGGTGTCGCGGTCGAGCGATGCCGTCGGGCTGGCGTCCGGTGCGATTCTCGCGAGCACGCGCATCGTGTTGGGGGTGACGTCGGGGCCGCGCAGATCGATGCCACCAGCGGTGACGAATCGCGTCGTCAGGCCGGCGCGTGTCGCGCCGTTGACGAGGCTCGCTGCCGCAGTGATGCCGCGCTCGAAACTGGCGGGGCTCGCATGCGAGCCGGGAGCAGCGTCGAACACCACGGTGCAGCGGTGCAGCCCCTCGACCGTGTGTTCCTTGACCATCAACGTGTCGGACCGTGCCGACGCACGCCAGTGGATCGTGCGGGGCTCGTCGCCGATCGCGTACTCCCGCAGCCCGTGGAAGTCGCCGGGGCCGAGACGGCGTGCCCGATCGAGCAACGCGGCTCCGAGCACGCCTTGGCCGAGCTGTGGCATGTCGAGCATCAGCGCTCGCGGCGCGACGACGACCTCGTCGAGGTCGGCGATCACGGTCGAGGTCGATGCGATGCCGAGCGGGTCGGTGAGTTCGATGGTCAACGGTCCGAGTTCGATCAGCCCGCGAACGGCACTCGGCAGGCGGTATCCCGACGAGGTCCGCGAGTTCGCGGCCAGCGCCGCGATCGGCAGTCGGGCGTTGTGTGGGTCGCCCATCGTGCGCTGCACGTGCTCGCACAGCGTGAATGGAGCCGACCGGACGCTGCCCCGATGGTCGAGGTGAATGTCGACTCGCCCGGTGTCGCCGGCCACGAGGATCGACGGATGGATCCAGCGAACCGCATCGACCCTCGGTCGGCGAAGGTGGACGTAGATCAATGCGAACGCGACGGCAACGAGCAACCCGGCGCTGATCACGAACAACTCGACGACGGCGAAGACCCGGCCGACGATCGCCGCGGCGAGGCCGGCGAACACGACGACGATGCCCTGCCGAGTCAGCATCGGTGCCGTCTCGGTGGTCGTCGCTCGATCATCGTCATCGGCCTCAACGAGGAACCGGGACGGGAACCGCCTCGAACACCTCACCGATGGCGTCGGCCGCGGACAGCTGCGCGCCGTGCTCGGACCGGACCACGATGCGGTGCGCGAGCGTCGAGTGCCCGACGGCCTTCACGTCGTCAGGGGTCGCGAAGTTGCGTCCCCGGGCTGCCGCGTAGGCCCGAGCGGCCGCCGCGAGCTGCAGCGTGGCTCGGGGGGAGAGTCCCAGTTCGATCGACGGGTGCCGCCGACTCGCCTCCGCCAGATCGACCAGGTACGACTTGAGCGCCTTTGCGACGTGCACCTTGCGCACCGCGTCGATCATCGACCGGATCTCCTCGAGCGACACCACCGGTTGCAGCGCCCGCAGTGCATCGGCGGAACCGAGCGCATCGAGCATCTCGATCTCTGCCTCTCGGCCCGGGTACCCGATCGAGATGCGCAGGAGGAACCGGTCGAGCTGGCTCTCGGGGAGTCGGTAGGTCCCCTCCTGGTCGACCGGGTTCTGCGTCGCGATCACCATGAAGGGCGGCTCGAGCTGACGGCTCTCACCGTCGCCGGTGATCTGGCGTTCCTCCATCGCTTCGAGCAGCGCCGACTGGGTCTTGGGTGATGCACGGTTGATCTCGTCGGCCAGCACGATGTTGGCGAACAACGGGCCCGGTTCGAACACGAACGTCTCCGTCGACCGTTGGTAGATGCTGACGCCGACGAGGTCGGCGGGCAACAGATCGGGCGTGAACTGGATTCGTTTCCAGGAGCAGTCGATCGACGCGGCCAATGCCTTGGCGAGGCTCGTCTTGCCGACGCCGGGCACGTCCTCGATGAGGAGGTGCCCTTCGGCGAGCAGACAGATGAGCGCGAGTTCGATGGTGTCGCGCTTGCCGCGCAGCACCTGGGCGACGTTCGCCGTGATGGCATCGAAGAGGTCCGCGAACCCCCGCAGCGTCGATGGCGGTTCAGCGGCGAGATCGGTCGTCACGTGCGGAAGGGTAGACCGAGAGCTGGACCGGCGACAGTCGGGATAGGTTCGCCGCTGTGAGCCGCTCCACTCAAACGGTGTTGGCCGTCGTCGTCGATCCGGGCCGTCTGGCCGCTGGCATCGTCGACGCGACGGGCGACGTGCTCGTTCGCGACCGCATCAGCACGCCGACCCGAGAGGTGTGGCGATCGCTCGATCAGCTGATCCGGCGCGTGCTCGCCGCGCGGCCTGAGGAGGTGGCCGAGCCGGTTGCCGTCGGTGTCAGTTGTGCCGCGCCGATCGACCGGGACGCCGGATCGGTCTCGCCGGCAGCGCTGCCCGCGTGGTCGTCATTCCCACTCCGCGATCATCTCGGTGAGCTCACCGGCCTGCCGGTCCACCTCGACACGCTCGCGGGAGCGGCCGCGGAGGCCGAACGGTGGTTCGGTGACACCACCGACTCGGCGAGTTTCTTCACGCTGATGCTCGATCACGAGGTCGAGTCCGCCTGCATCGTCGACGGTGTGCGCCTGCTCGGTGCCCACGGCAACGCCGGCTCGCTCGCCCATGTCACGGTCGATGCCGACGGACCGCGTTGCACGTGCGGCGCGAAGGGGTGCCTGCGCGTGTACGCGTCGGCGTCGGCGCTCGAGGCGGAGATGAACCGACCGCTGCGGCGAGCCACCGAATCGACCATCGAGCGCGCGGGGATCATGGTCGGCCGGGCGATCGCGTCCGCGGCGGCCGTCTTCGACGTCAACACCTTCTGCATCGCCGGCACGGTGGTCGACACGTTCGGTGACCCGATGCTCGATGTCGTGCGCCGAGAATCAGCAGCACGTTCACGGCTGACGCATCTGAGCGATCTGCGGATCGTCGAGCCGTCGGGCTACCTCCAGCCGCTGGTCGCCGCGGCCACGGTTGCAACGCACCCTCACGAGTAGAGTCGCGGGCATGCAACCGACGTACACCGCAGAGGCCGAGGCCTACCGCGAAAAGGTCCAGAGCTTCCTCGCAGAGAAGCTGCCGTCGACGTGGAGCGGCACGGGCGCGCTCGAAGGCGACGACCTGACCGATTTCGTGACCGAATGGCGAACGACGCTCTACGAAGCGAACTATCTGGCGCCGGGTTGGCCACAGGAGTTCGGCGGCGCCGGGCTCAGCGCGACCGAGCAGGTGATCCTCGCCGAGGAATTCGCCAAGGCCGGTGTGCCCACCGGCGGCCCCAACGACGCCTTCAGCATCCAGATGCTCGGCAACACCCTGTTGATGTGGGGAACCGATGAGCAGAAGTCCTACTACCTGCCGCGGCTGCTGTCGGGCGAGGACACGTGGTGTCAGGGCTACTCAGAACCCGACGCCGGCTCCGACCTCGGCAACGTCGGCCTGCGCGCCGAACTCGACGGCGACGAGTGGGTGCTGAACGGACAGAAGATCTGGACCTCGGCGGGCCATCTGGCCGATCACATCTTCACGCTGGCACGCACGGACCCGGACTCGCCCAAGCACAAGGGGATCTCGTTCCTGCTCGTCCCGATGGACCAGCCGGGCGTCGAGGTCCGTCCGATCAAGATGATCTCCGGCGAGAGCGAGTTCAACGAGGTGTTCTACACCGATGCTCGGTGCCCGAAGGAGAACGTCGTCGGTGGCGTGAACAACGGGTGGAGCGTGGCGATGTCGCTGCTCGGTTTCGAGCGTGGCGAAGCGGCGGCGACCGGACCGATCCGCTTCCGTGCCGAATTCGACCGTCTCGTCGAACTGGCTCGCGAGCGCGGCCTGTCCGACGACCCGATCATCCGCCAGCGGCTGGCGTGGTGCTACGAGTAGGTC
>JBAWHL010000257.1:0-2289 GCA_049593815.1 Ilumatobacteraceae bacterium
GGCGAAGGCCGCGATGAGGGCGACCACCATGAACCAATCGCCGTCGAAGTAGTTGCTGGCCAGGAGTGGGCTCATGGCCAGGATCCCGAACGTCACCACGACGACGAGCACGATGCCGAGCGAGACCACCTTGCGAACCACGGGCCTGGCGCCCTGGTCGGCGGTGCGTCGGTACGACAACGCCCGCCCGAGCTCCTGCTCGAGGGGGAGGAAGAACCCAGGAGCCAGCGCGAACGTGAGGAACCACATCGACGCAATCGGCTCGAACGCCTCCGCGCCGCCGACAGCGACGTTGCCGACCTTGAAGAACGCGTACGTGGCGACACCGGCGATCAGCAGGGCGATACCGACCGGTACCGTCCCTTCTGGCAGGGGGGCGCGCTGACGCGCGGTTGAGACGGAAGACGACACGAGGACCCGATGCTATCGACGTGCGCGCCGCCGCACGGGTTCAGCCCGAGTCGTGACCGTGACGCTCAATCGGGCCGCCCAGCCGCGACGCTCAATCGGGACGCTCAATCGGGACGCTCAATCGGGACGGGGCCGGATCAGCGTCGAGATCGCTCGCTCGGCCTCACGTCGCTTGACCTGCGCCCGCTGAAAGCCGAGCAACGCCAGTCCGACGGTGACATAGGCCGCATCCTGCGCCAGCGTCGTGGTCCGCGTGGCGATGGCGCTCGTGGCGGCAGCCGTCGCCCTTGCGTACGACGTGAGATCGAATTCGGTCAGATCGAGGCTCGTCGGATCGAAACGGTTCAACGGGGCCATGACGGCAGGTTACCGACCGGCGTCGGTAGCCTCGCCCCATCGTGGAACCGGAGACCCTGCTCGCCCCGCCCGTCGTGGCAATCGTCGTCGTGCACGATCCCGGCGCCTGGTTCGACGAGACGCTGGATGCGTTGGCGAAACAGGACTACCCGAATCTTCGGCTGTTGTTCCTGCTCGCCGCCGATGACACGGAACCGACCCAGGCCGTCGAGCAACGGATCGAGCAGCACATCCCGTCGGCATTCGTGCGGGCGCTGGGCTCCAATGCCGGTTTCGCTCCCGCGGCGAACGAAGTCCTGCGACTCGTGGAGGGCGACAACGGACTCTTCCTGATCTGTCACGACGACGTCGCCCCCGAACCCGACGCGCTGCGCACGATGGTCGAGGAGCTGTATCGCTCGAACGCGGGAGCAGTGGGACCGAAGTTCGTCGAGTGGGACACGCCCGAGGTGCTACAGGCCGTCGGTCTCGGCATGGACCGGTTCGGCGAAATCGATCCGGTGATCGATCACGGCGAGGTCGACCAGGAACAGCACGATGGCGTGCGCGACGTCTTCGTGATCCCATCGGCCTACATGCTCGTACGAGCCGATCTCTTCCGCGAGCTCGGCGGATTTGATCCGACGGTCACGTTCCACGGCGAAGACGCCGAGCTGTGCTGGCGGATCCACCACAGCGGCGCGCGGGTGGTCGTGGCACCGTCGGCACGGGTTCGACACGTCGGCGATCTCCGGAGCCGCCGGCCAGATCTGCGCCACGGCGTGCTGACGGCACGACACCGGATGCGTTCGGTGGCAACCCTCACCAGCGCGGGGCGTCTGCCGGGTCGGTCGTTCGAGCTGGTCCTGCTGACGCTGGCCGAACTGTTCGTCGGGCTGTTCACCGCACGCCTCGGCCAGGCGTGGAACTCGCTGCGAGCGCTCGCCGGATTGATTCCACGAACCCCCGCGCTCGTCGCTCGGCGGCGCGCCGTCAAGCCCTTCCGCCGCGTCCCGGAGCGTGAGGTCTACAGCTTGCAGGAACGCGGGAGCGCGCGCCTCAACTCCTATCTCCGGAGTCGGGAAACGGCGACCTACGTCGGTCAGGACACGCAGGTTCGGCGATGGCGACAGAGCGCCACTGCTCCGGTCTTCGCATGGCTCGCCGTGATCGCGGGGGTCATCATCGGTGGACGTTCCTTCATCGCCGGCGCGGTCCCGCCGGTCGGTGAGTTCCTCACGTTCCCGGCGAGCCCGGCCGACTTGATGCGTTCGTATTTCTCTGGATGGAACCCCAACGGCGCTGGCGCGACGTCGCCGAACCCCACGGGGTGGGCGACGCTCTCGGTCGCCTCGGTGGTCACGCTCTTCCACATGGGCATGCTGCAGACGCTGTTCGTCCTCGGCCTGGTCATCATCGGCGCCGCTGGGGCATGGCGGCTCGCCGGGGTGTTTCCTTCCACGCGGGCCAGGGTGGCGGCGCTGCTCGTGTATGCGGCGAGTCCTTTGGTGAGCGGCGCGATGTCGGGCGGCAGGTTGACGG
>JBAWHL010000258.1:0-1882 GCA_049593815.1 Ilumatobacteraceae bacterium
CGACCCCGATCAGCACCGCGACGAGCACTCCCACGAACGCAGCGCGGCTGCCCGAACCCACGAACGCGACGGTGAGCAACGCGGCAGCGGAGCCAGCCGTCAGCCGCCACGCTGTCGATGTGCCACGATCAACGGCCATGCTGAGGGCAACCGGCCCGAGCAGGCAACACGCCGCGCCGAGATAGGCAGCGGACCCGAATGGTCCGCCGAGCCGACTGGAGTTGGAGACGAACTCGACGGGCGCACCGAAGGTGGCTTCGACGACGCAGTACAGCCCGAGGGCGAGTCCCGCGAGCACGACGCCGTGGACCACGGTCTCGATGGATCGATCGGCGTCGGCCACCCTGTGGCCGACCAGGAACATCGCTCCGAAGAACAGCCAGGTCAGAGCACCCAGGTGCCGAACTGGCGTGCCGATCCACGTGTAGATGCCGTCGAGGCCCCAGACCGCTGACAGGGCGGTCACGGCGACGAGCGACAGGAACATGACGGCTCCGACACGTTCCACTCTGCCCAACGGTCTGTTCATCGGCACCGTTGCTGCGGCGACGAGCGCTGCGGCGCACGATGCAAGTCCGACGACGACCACCGCGCTCCACTTGGCGACGCTGAACGGGAACCAGCCGCTCGGGTCGAGCGCCACGACAGCGGTGAACGGGAGCGCGGCGGCCAGTAGGCCGACCACCCACTGGGCGTCGATCGGCGTCGGTTCGCCGTGCGTGTCGTTCGTCGTAGCGGTGATCCCGCACAGGATGCCGCACTTCGGGCGGTGGAGCCCGTCATCATGAGGGGATGACCCCTCCGACCATTCGCCGACGCGGCACGTTGCTCGCGCTTGCGATGTTGGCCGGAGCGTGTGGATCGTCGGCGCCCGAGTCGGCGCCAACCGTCGACGGGACCGAACACTCGGCGTCGACGACCGGGCTGGTCGAGATCGACGAAGGCGACCCGGTGGCGTTCCCCGGATTCGAGGTCGACCGGGTGACGATCGCTCCACTGCCGGGCCTCGAGGATCTCGACGACCCCGACGCCACCGAACCTCGCCTCACCGGGTGGGCGGCCTTCGACGAAGAGATCAGCAGATCCATCCTCGGCGGCGGATCCGACGCCGTGTCGGTCGCCGTCGCGATCGACGGGGAGATCGTCCACGACGCAGCGATGGGCGTCCGCATCCCCGACACGTTCGAGGCCGTCGGCGTCGACGACCGCTTCCGCATCGCCAGCATCTCCAAGACGATCACCGCGATCACGGTGCTCCAGCTGGTCGAGGAGGGCCTCGTCGGTCTCGACGAGCCGGTCGGCGGACTGGTTGCTGCCGATGTCGGTGTCGTCCCGAGCGAGCGTGCGGCGAGCATCACCGTGCGCCAGCTGCTCACTCACACGTCGGGTTTCGCCCAGTACGAGAACCTGTTCTTCCGGCATCAGGTCGAGTCGTGCGAGGAGGCAGCGGCCGTCGGGTTCGGGCGGTCCGTCGGCGGTGGCGGCTTCCAGTACAGCAACATGAACTTCTGCGCGCTCGGGCTGCTCGTCGAGCACCTGACCGGGCAGCCGTACGAGCAGGTTGTCTACGAACGCCTCCTCACGCCGCTCGGGATCTCCGGCATGCGCCTCGCGCCGACATACGACCCCGGCCCTGGCGAGGTCGAGCATCGTTCGGTGCCCGGCCGCAACTACATGGAGGTGCTCGGCGCGGCCGGAGCCTGGGTCGCCACACCGCGGGACCTGGTCATGATCATCGACTCACTCGACGCTGACAAACCCGGCTGGAAGCCGCTGGCGCCCGAGACGGTGGCCGCGATGACGACCAGCGTGACCAATCCGTCGGTCCCGGATCGTGGGTACGGGATGGGCCTGATCCTCTACGGCGGCGGCACCATCGGGC
>JBAWHL010000259.1:0-13811 GCA_049593815.1 Ilumatobacteraceae bacterium
GTGCCACCCGGCGCGAGAGTCATCACCGTGCTCCGATGGCTCGGAGCCGCCGTCATCCCCTGGCTCGTGCGCAAGAAGCTGAATCGCCATGCCGACTCCGCCGCCAGTCGCACCGACATCTCGCGCCGTCTGCGCCGCTCCGCCGAAGCGCTCGGTCCGACCTACATCAAGCTCGGTCAGATCATCTCTTCGGGTGAGGGGCTCTTTCCTGCCGAGCTCGTCGACGAGTTCAAGAAGTGTCGCGACCAGGTTCCAGCCGAGCCGTTCAGCGCCGTCCGCCTCACCGTCGAACAGGATCTCGGGGCCCGCCTCGAGGATGTGTTCGCGTCGTTCGAGGAGACCCCGTTGGCTGCCGCATCGATCGCCCAGGTCCACGCCGCGACGCTGCGCACCGGCGAGGACGTCGTCGTCAAGGTGCAGCGGACGACCGTCTCGACGCTCGTTCGCAAGGACCTCCGCGTGATGGCGTGGCTGGCCCCGTTCCTCGTTGGCCGGATTCCGGTCGCCGCGCTCGCGAATCCGCCAGCGCTCGTCGAGCTCTTCGCGGAGACCATCGTCGAGGAGCTCGACTTCCGGATGGAGGCGGCCAACATGCTGGACGTCGCCGCGATGCTCCACGACCTCGAACAGGACCAGTACATCGTCCCGCGGCCGCACCCCTCGCTGGTCACGCGCCGGGTGCTGGTGATGGAGCGGGTCAACGGCTTCAACTTCGACGACGTCGCCGGGATGCAAGACGCCGGCATCGACACCGAGCAGGTCGTACGCACCGCGATGATCGCGTTCATGGAGGGGGCGATGGTGGAAGGGATCTTCCACGGCGACCTCCACGGCGGCAACCTCTTCGTCCTCGCCGACGGGCGGACCGCGTTGCTCGACTACGGCATCGTCGGACGCCTCGACAGTCAGCGGCGCAATGCGTTCCTGCGGCTGATGCTCGGCGCGACCACCAACGACATGCGTGGCCAGATGGCAGCGCTGCGCGACCTCGGCGCCCTCCCGATGGACACCGACCTGGACGCGGTGATCAAGGATCTTCGGCTCGACGAGGAGGTGATCGACCCGACCACGCTCACCGGCGAGGAGATGGTCAAAGAGGTGCAACGCGTCGTGAAGGCGCTGCTCGGCTACGGCGCCAAGCTGCCCAAGGAACTCATGCTGTACGTCAAGAACATGGTGTTCCTCGACGGTGCGATCGCCCGGCTCGCTCCCGACCTCGACCTGCTCGCCGAGGTCGCCAACATCTCGATGCTGTTCGCGCAGAAGCACGGCGAGCGCCTCGGGCGCGAGCTCGGGATGACCCCCGGTGAGGTCGAGTTCGACATGGACGGGGTCCGCGCCTCGATGGGCCTCGAATCGACCGTCGAGAGTGTGACCTACCGCGAGTTGCGCGAACGCCGAGAACTGATCCAGAAGCGGATGCGCGAACACGTCGAATCCGAACGTCCTCGGTCGAACCGATAGCGTCGCCCGTCGTGCGTTTGGTGATCGCCCGTTGCTCCGTCGACTACTCAGGTCGGCTGGATGCCCATCTCCCCGAGGCCACGCGCCTCATCATGGTCAAGGCCGATGGATGCGTCGCCATCCACGCCGACGGGGGTGCCTACAAGCCGCTCAACTGGATGAATGCCCCGAACACTCTGGTCGACGAGGGTGAGCGCTGGATCGTCACGAACCCCAAGAAGGAGACGCTGACGATCACGCTCCACGAGGTGATCAGCGACGTGGCCGAGGAGCTGGGCGAGGACCCGGGTCTCCAGAAGGACGGCGTCGAAGCGCACCTCCAGGTCCTGCTCGCAGCAAGCCCTCATGCGATCGAAGACGGCCTCACGCTGGTCCGGCGCGAGTATCCGACCGCGATCGGGCCGATCGACCTCGTGTGCCGCGACGCGGCCGACACCGTGGTTGCGGTCGAGGTCAAGCGGCGCGGCGACATCGACGGCGTCGAGCAGCTGGCCCGCTACATCGAACGCCTGCGCCTCGATTCGTCGCTCGGCGACATCCGCGGTGTGTTCGTCGCCCAGTCCGTGAAGCCGCAAGCGAAGGTGCTGGCCGAGGCCCGCGGCTTCCGCTGGGTCGAAGTCGACTACGACGAGCTCCGCGGCATGAAGCCCGACGACCTCCGCCTCTTCTGACGAGCGTTACATCAGGGGTCAGACCCCTGATGTAACGCTGATGTCACGCTGGTCAGCAGGTGTCGCCGGGCAGGACCGGGCGGGCGAGCACTTGATAGGTGATGCCATCGTCGGTGAAGAACGTCAGTTGGTTGGCTGCCTGCAGCGTCGAGCCGACGTCGGTGGCGGACACCAAGGTGCACGTCGACGCGTCGGCCAACCTGACGCTCGCCGACGACGGCCACTCGACAACGGTGGGCTCGATCTCGGTGCCGTATGCAGCGAGGTCGTCGACGACCACCGACTCGACGGCGTACGCCTCGGCCTCGAACAGCGACAGCTCGCCGAGGTTCTCCTCACCGACGAGCGTCGGAAGATCACCGAGCTGGACGAGGAATTCTGCCAACGCTTGACGTTCGGGGAGCAGCTCACCTGCCTCGGCGGGAGTCCCGAGGCCGAGCGCGTACGCCTCGTGTACGTAGGTCTCACCATCGACGCTGATCGTGAGCTGAGCGGTCGACGCGTCGGCGATGTTGGTCGGCGATTCGTAGTCGATGTCAGCGAAGAGTCCGGCCGCGTCGGCGGCAGCCAGGATTTCCTGGATCCCCGCTTCGGTGATCGACTGCACCTGAATCGCTGGAAGCAACGGGCCCGGATAGATCTCGATCTGCGCGCCCGGTGAGAACGCCTCGCCATCACCGGAGATCAACAGGTTCGGCGTCTGTTGGAAGGCGAATTCGCGGGGCACGAACCCGCCGACGTTCGAGTACTGGATGACCACCTCGTCGGCGCCAGTCGGGTGGACGTAACCGTCGCCGTCACCGGGGACGTCGACGTCGGGCAGCGTGTCATCGGACTGGGGAGTGCCCTCGTCGACCGTGTCGTTGCCGCATGCGGCCGCGACGAGTGCCAACCCGACGGTCACGCCGAGAGATGTGAGGATTCGCTTCTGCATGCCGATTCGACGTCTGGTGATCCGAGTTTGTTCCGTGTTGTTCCCATGAAGTTGCCGTCATGTCTGCCACGGCGCCGACACGGGACTACCGTCGATCGCATGAGTCAGGAAGTACGCGGCATCATCGCCCGATCGAAGGGCGCACCCGTCACGATGGAGACCATCGTCATCCCGGATCCGGGGCCGGGTGAAGCGGTCGTCGCGATCCAGGCGTGCGGGGTGTGTCACACCGATCTCCACTACCGAGAGGGCGGCATCAACGACGAGTTCCCGTTCCTCCTCGGCCACGAGGCGGCGGGCATCGTCGAGTCGGTGGGACCCGATGTCACCGACGTCGCTCCCGGCGACTACGTGATCCTCAACTGGCGTGCGGTCTGCGGGAACTGCCGCGCCTGTCTGCGCGGGCAGCCGCAGTACTGCTTCGACACGCACAACGCCACACAGAAGATGACCCTCACCGATGGCACGGAACTCTCCGCAGCGCTCGGCATCGGCGCCTTCTGCGACAAGACGCTCGTCGCCGCTGGACAGTGCACGAAGGTCGACCCGGCAGCTTCGCCCGCGGCCGCCGGACTGCTCGGCTGCGGTGTGATGGCGGGCATCGGCTCGGTGCTGAACACCGCTGAGGTCACGCGCGGTCAGTCCGTGGCCGTGTTCGGTTGTGGCGGCGTCGGCGACGCAGCCATCGCTGGCGCGCTGCTCGCAGGCGCCTCGACGATCGTGGCCGTCGACATCGACGATCGCAAGCTCGAGTGGGCGAAGGGGTTCGGCGCGACGCACGTGTGCAACTCCACCGAGACCGATCCGGTCGAGTACATCCGCTCGGTGACCGGCGGGTTCGGCGCCGACGTGTGCATCGAAGCGATCGGCCACCCCGCTGTGTACAAGCAGGCGTTCGAGGCTCGGGACCTCGCCGGCACCGTCGTCCTCGTCGGCGTCCCCAATCCCGAGATGACGCTGGACCTGCCGTTCATCGACGTGTTCGGCCGCGGGGGTTCGCTGAAGTCGTCGTGGTACGGCGACTGCCTGCCTTCGCGTGACTTCCCGATGCTGATCGACCTCTATCTGCAGGGTCGCCTCGACCTCGACGGTTTCGTCTCCGAGCGGATCAGCCTGGACGCCGTCGAGGACGCCTTCCACAAGATGGAGCGCGGCGAGGTCCTTCGCAGCGTCGTGGAGTTCTGAACCATGGCCATCGAGCTGATCACCACTGACGGCATCTTTGCGCTCGACGGCGGTGAGTGGGAGGTGACCAACAACATCTGGATCGTCGGCGACGAGCGCGAGGTCGTGATCTTCGATGCCGCTCACGACCACGAGGCGATCGTCGCCGCGGTGAACGGGCGACGCGTCCGGGCCAACGTCCTCACCCATGGTCACAACGACCACATCAACGCCGCCGTCCCACTGCGCGAGGTGATCGACGCCCCGATCCTGCTGCACCCCGACGACCGGATGCTGTGGGACGTCGTCTGGCCCGGCGAATCGCCAGACCGCGACCTCACGCCCGGGGAGACGATCCGGTGCGGCGGCCACGCGCTCACCGTCCTGCACACACCGGGCCACTCGCCCGGGTGCTGCAGTTTCCACGATGACGGCGCCGGCGCAGTCCTCAGCGGCGACACGCTCTTCTGCGGCGGTCCGGGCGCCACGGGTCGCAGCTTCAGCGATGAGCCGACGATCCTGCGGTCGATCCGCGACACGTTGCTCGCGCTCCCCGACCACACGGTCGTCCACACGGGCCATGGTGACTCCACCACGATCGGCGCCGAACGTGACGGGGTCCTCCAGCGGGCCGCAGAACTCGGGCTCTGAGGTCACGGTGTCCGTCGAGCCGCTGTCCGTCACCGGTGTCACCCAGCACTACGCCTGGGGCGACACCACCTTCATTCCCGAACTGCTCGGGGAAGAAGTCGACGGTCGGCCTCACGCCGAGCTCTGGCTCGGCACCCATCCGAACGGGCCGACGACGCTCGACGACGGCCGATCGCTGCGCGACGTCACCGGCGAGCTGCCGTACCTGCTCAAGGTCCTCGCGGCTGCCAGGCCGCTGTCGCTGCAGGTCCACCCCACCACCGAGCAGGCCATCGACGGTTTCGCACGAGGGATCTATCCGGACGATCGGGCCAAGCCCGAGCTGTTGTGCGCGCTGACGCAGTTCGACGCGCTGTGCGGGATTCGGCCGGTGCATGCCACGCTCGCGTTCCTCGACGAACTCGACGCGTTGGATCTCTCCGCGGTCATCCGCAGCGATGGGCTCGCCGCGACCATCGAACGCCTCTACCGCGGGCAGTTGGATCCACTTCCCACGGTGCGCGCGTGCGAGACGAGCGATCGCGTCGAAGCGTCGCTGGTCACCGAGCTCGCCGCCACGTACCCCGACGATCCGAGCATCGTGGTCACCCTGTTGATGAACCGCATCACGCTGCAGCCCGGCCAGGCGCTGCATCTCACTGCGGGCAACCTGCACGCCTACTTGCGCGGTGCCGGCATCGAGCTGATGGGTGCGAGCGACAACGTGGTGCGTGGCGGGATGACCTCGAAGCACGTCGACGTCGATGAGCTCCTGCGGATTCTCGACCCCACGCCGCTGCCTCAGCCCGTGATGTCGGTCAAGGACGGCCGCTACCCCCTGCCCGAGGCCGGTTGCATCCTGATCCGACTCGAACCAGGCGACGTCCACACCTCCGCCGGTCACGAACTGACCGTGTCGCTCACCGGCGAGACGACCTACCTCCCGTCCGGCGCCACCCTCGCCCCCGCGACGACCACGTTCGTGGTCACCACCGACTCCCCCTGAGCTTCCGCTCCAGTCCAGCGCGATGAGCCACTGCACCGCGGGCGGTGCATTCGCTCATCGCTCGTCGGAGAGGAGTCGTGCGACCCTCCGGTCATGAGCGGGTGCACCGCGGGCGGTGCATTCGCTCATCGCTGGGGCATCGACGGGTCAGGAGCGGGTGGTCTTGCGGATCTCGACGATCTTCTCGGCGGAGTGGTTGGCGTCGTCGCCCTGATCGACGAGGAGGCGAGCACGATCCTTCTCGGCCTCACGGGCGGCCTTGACGAGGTCGACCCGATCGAGCGCCGCCTGCACCCCGTGCTCGTTGATGAACTCGGCCCACTCGACGAGCTGGTCGACCATCTCGTCCTCCGGCACGACCGCCACGTTCTGGCCCTTGACGAACAGGTGCCCGCGCTTGTTCCCCGCAGCGATCCCGAGGTCGGCGTCGCGCGCCTCCCCGGGACCGTTGACGACGCACCCCATGACCGCGATCTGCAGCGGCAGCTCCCGGTCGGCGAATGCCTCCATCGCTCGGTTGGCGACCGCGATCACGTCGACCTCGGCACGACCACACGACGGGCAGGCGATGAGGTCGACGTTCTTGCGTTCCCGCAGACCGAGCGCTTCCAGCAGCTGACGACCGGCGCGCGCCTCCTCGACCGGGTCAGCGGTGAGCGAATATCGGATCGTGTCGCCGATGCCCTCCATGAGCAGCGTCGCGATGCCCGCCGTCGCCTTGATCAGGCCCGCTGGCGGCGGTCCCGCCTCGGTGACGCCGAGATGCAACGGATAGTCGGTGACCTCCGAGAGTTGGCGGTACGCCTCGACCATCAGCGGCACGCTGGATGCCTTGACCGAGATCTTGATCAGGTCGAACCCGACCTCGTCGAAGTACGCGATCTCCCGCTGTGCGGATTCGACCATCGCCTCAGGGGTGGCGCTGCCGTACTTCTCGTAGAGGGACGGATCGAGGGAGCCGGCGTTGACACCGATGCGAATCGGGAGGTTCCGATCGCGCGCTTCGGCGGCAACGGTCTTGATGTGCTCGGGACGGCGGATGTTGCCAGGGTTGAGGCGCAGCCCCTGCACCCCGGCCTCCATCGCTGCCATCGCCATCTTGTACTGATGGTGGATGTCGGCGATGATCGGCACCGGTGACCGAGGCACGATCTGCGCCAGCCCCTCGGCCGCCTCGGTCTCGTTGCAGGTGCACCGCACGATGTCGGCGCCAGCGGCGGCAAGCGCATAGATCTGCTGCAGCGTCCCCTCGACGTCGGCCGTCTTGGTGATCGTCATCGACTGCACCGTGATCGGGGCGTCTCCGCCCACGGCGACCCCGCCGACGGAGATCTGTCGGGTCGCCTTGCGCGGTACGAGCGAACTGGAAACGTCCACGATGTGTGACTATCCGATCGGTTCGGTGATGTCGAGGTACAGCCCGGTGAACATCAACATCGCCAGGACCATGATCACGCCCATCGCGAACGGCATCAACCGTTCGACATCGGCGAAGTAGCGCTGCGTCATGTGCCGCCGCTTCTCCTGGATGCGTTCGTAGACGGCGATGGCTGCGTGACCGCCGTCGAGCGGCAGCAGGGGCATCATGTTGAACACACCGACGAACACGTTGAGCACGGCGAGCATGTACAGCACCGCTGCCAGGCCGCCGGACTCCCCCACGTCGTCGGACACGGTGGCGACGCCGTAGATCGTCGTCGGACGACTGGTCGGGTCGGCATTGTCGGGATCGGTGAGCTGATCGACGAGGTTGATCGGGTTGAGGACCTTGACGATCCCCTTGGTCGATTCCCAGGACACGGGGACGATGTCGGTCACCGAGTTGACGGCCGCGCCGACGATGCCGTGATCCTCGTAGTAGGGAGGGCTGAAGCTGCGGACACCGAGCAGTGCGGTCCCGAACAGCGGGTCGTCCTCGGCGACACCGGTGTTGGCGCCGAGGCCCACCGGAACGATCGCTTCCTCGCCGTCACGCAACACGACGATGTCGACCACGGAGCCGGGCTCGAAGGAGCGCACTGCTTCACCGAGTTCGACCGGCGAAGTGACCGCGAGACCGCCGACCGACACGATCTCGTCGTCGGCCTGGATCCCGGCCTGCGCGGCGGGAAGCTCGACGGCAGCGGCGCCGACGATCACTCGCGGTTCGTCCTGCGCGGTGATCTCACCCTGCGTGGCGTACACGCCGAACAGCAGCACGACCGCGATGATCATGTGCATGATCGAGCCCGCGGAGATCACGAGCAGCCGCTTCGGGAAGCTCTGCTGACGGTACGACCGGCCCTCGTCGGCCGGGTCGACCTCGTCCATGCGGTTCATGCCGATGATGCGCACGAACGCGCCGAGCGGCAGGGCGCGCACGCCATATTCGGTCTCGCCACGACGGAAGCTCCACAGCCGCGGCCCGAAGAACAAGAAGAACTGCGTGACCTTCATCCCGGTCCACCGAGCGGTCAGGTAGTGGCCCAGTTCGTGAAGGAAGATCGACACGACGACGCCGAACACGAACACGAAGATCCAGATGTTGACGACCGCGAGCCACACGAACAGTCCAGCGATCGCTGCCATCGCCAGCCATCCCTGCCACCCGCCGGCGACCTCGTCGTCGCCGTGCTCGCTCACCGCGCCGCCCGCCATGATCTCGCTCTTCATGCGGTCCGAGCGCGACGGCGGAGCGAACGCGGGGACGTCCGTGCCAGCGTCGTGGGGCTGGTCGGTGGGGGTCAGCTGGTCGGTCATGTGTCGGTCACCATCATGTTCACCATCATCGTGGCAGGAGTCGAGTGGCGATCCGCCGCGCCTCGGCGTCGGCATCGATCACGTCGTCGACCGTGTGGGGGGTTGCACCATCATGCATCTCCAAAGCACCAACGCACACGTCAGGGATCTCATTCCAACGCAATCTTCCTGCCAAGAATGCGTCAACTGCGACCTCGTTCGCCGCGCTCAGCCAGGCCGGAGCTGTCCCACCGATTCGTCCGGCGTCGTAGGCGAGACCGAGGCACCGGAACGTGGCCCGGTCCGGCGGCTCGAAGTCGAGGCGTTCCAGCGTCGTCCAGTCGATGCGGCCGAACGGGCTGCCGATGCGATCGGGATACCCCAGCGCATAGCCGATGGGGAGGCGCATGTCGGGCAGGCTGAGTTGGGCGATCGTCGATCCGTCGCTGAACTCGACCATCGAGTGCACGACCGACTGCGGGTGCACGACCACGTCGATCTGGTCGTAGGGCGTGCCATACAGCTCGTGTGCCTCGATCACTTCGAGGCCCTTGTTCATCAGCGTGCTGGAGTCGACCGTGATCTTCGGGCCCATGCTCCAGGTCGGATGCGCCAACGCCTGGTCGACGGTGACCGTGGCCAGATCGTCCGCGCTGCGCCCTCGGAACGGGCCACCGCTCGCTGTCAGCAACAGCCGGGCCACCTCCCGATCCGGAGCGGTCGAGGACCGGAGACACTGATGCAGGGCACAGTGCTCGCTGTCGACGGGGACCAACTCGGCTCCGGGCACGTCACGGAGCGGCTGGACGACCGGGCCCGCGGCGATCAGGCTCTCCTTGTTGGCGAGCGCGAGCCGCTTTCCAGCGCGGAGGGTCTCGATCGTGACGCCCAGCCCTGCGAACCCCACGACGCCGTTCACGACGACATCGGCGGGTTCGACGACCGCATCGAGTTCGGCGACCACGTCGGCCCACGGAAGTGCATCGGCGACCTGACGACGGGCCGCCTCATCGGCGACCGCGATGACCGCCGGACGGTGTCGTTCGGCCTGTTCGACGACGACCGCGACCGAACTCCCGACCGCGAGGGCGACGACATCGTAGGAGTCGGCGACGCGTTCGTTCTCCGCCGCGATGACATCCAGTGTCTGCGTTCCGATCGATCCGGTCGAACCGGCGATGGCAACCCGAGTCGCCGTCATGGGAGGGTCATCGCGCTGGTCTCACGACGGTTGCGTCACCACGCCGGCATCACAGCGCGAGCCACGGCTCGACCACCCGCATGAGGTAGTAGACCGCCGGCAACACGAAGAGGAAGCCGTCGAAGCGATCGAGGACGCCGCCGTGACCACGGATGATGGTGCCGAAGTCCTTCACGTCGAGGTTGCGCTTGAACATGCTCTCGGTCAGATCGCCGAGTGGCGCCATGGCGGAAATGACGATGCCGAGCATGAGCAGGTGGCTCGTGCTGGACCAGGTGTCGCTGAGGTCCTGCATGCCGATGATGAGCATCACGAGCAACGTGAGGACCGTGCCACCGAGCAGCCCCTCGAGCGACTTGTTCGGGCTGATCCAGGGGCGCAGCGGCGTCTTGCCGATTGCCGTACCGAGGAAATAGGCGCCGACATCGTTGGCGACGACGCCGATGGCGACGAGCACCAGGGTGTCGGTCCCCCACGGTGTTCCGCCGGGGAAGTTCGACGCGGTGAGGATCAGGGCCCCGAACGAGCCGAGGATGCCGATCCACACGATGCCCAACGTCGTGATGGCCATGTTCGGCATCGGGCCGGCCTCGATGGAATCCGCACCGATGAACCCGAGCGCCCCGGCGAAGAACGCGAACGCGATCACGAGCGGGATCGCCGTCTCCCCGACCCAGTAGGTGGCGAGCGGCGCGGCGACGCAGGCGGCGACGCCGACGGCGATCGCCGGACGGTATCCCTTGTCGGTGACCTTCGTGAAGTACTCGATGGCCGCCAGCCCGAGTGCGACGGTGATGAACGCCAGCGCACCGGCGGGACGCCACATCGACAGGCCCAGGAAGAGCGCGGCGAGGATCAGTCCGCTGGCGACGGCGACGGGCAGGTTGCGGCCGTCAGCGGCCGGTGGTGTGCCGCCAGCGCTCGGCGGACGCTGCGGTGCACCGCCGCGACGCTTCGGGTCGGGACGCCGCGGCATCCCGGACGGATCGGTCCCGATCGTGATGCGTGCCGGCTCCCGGCGAGCGGGCTCGACCGGAGCGGCCTCGACGGGGTCGGCCGCTGCGGTCTCTGCTGCGGAGGTCGGATCGTCGTGCCAGGACAACTCACCTGTCGGATCCTTCGGCGCCTCCATCGCACTCGACACGTCCGCGGTCTCGGCCGAGTCGGAGGCGAACGACGACCAGACGTCGAGATCGTCCGTCGGATCCTTCGGGACGGAGGCCGCGATCCTCGGGACTTCGCCCGTCGGGGGATCGGTCCACGGCTGCATCGCCCCGGAGTCGTCAGACCCGAAGCTGAGGCGTTCGGCGTTCAGTTCGTCCTCCAGTGAGACGACCGGCTGTTCCGTCGTGGCGCCGAACAGCGGGCCACCGAACTCATCGTCGTCGAACGAGTCCATGTCGCTCTCGAATGGGCCTGGCTGACGGCCGGAGCCCGTCCCCTCGTCGTGGCGCCGATCATCGGTCATTGTTGTTGCCTTCCCCCTGGTGAGCGTGTCCGCGACTCATACTTCGAGCAGTTCCTGTTCCTTGCGCCCCACTGCCGCGTCGATGTGCTCGACGTGCTCGTGGGTCACCTTCTCGAGTTCCTTCTCGGCCCGTTCGAGTTCATCGGCAGAGATCTCTCCGCCCTTCTCCGCGGTCTCCATCGCCTTGCGCGCGTCTCGGCGAGCGCCGCGCACGGCGATGCGGCCGTCCTCGGCCATGTTCTTGACCACCTTGACGTACTCACGTCGACGATCCTCGGTGAGCTGTGGCAGCGACAGGCGGATGGCGATGCCGTCGTTGTTCGGCGACACACCGAGATCGCTGTCGCGAATCGCCTTCTCGATGGCCTCGAGCGACGCCCGGTCGTGCGGCTTGATCAACAGTTGGCGAGCTTCGGGCACGGAGATCGAGGCGATCTGTTGCAGCGGGACCTGCGCGCCGTAGTAGTCGATGGTGATGCGCTCGACCAGCGACGGCGTGGCGCGTCCGGTGCGTACCGTCCCGAACTGCGACTGGGTGTGTTCCACCGCCTTGTCCATCTTGTCCATGGCTTCCAGCAGGGTCTCGTCGATCACGGGAGCCAGCGTACCCAGCCGCGTGCTGACGACAAGACCATCACTGCAAGACCACCTCCACGAGACCCGTCACCATGGGCAGTCGCGCGGGTCAGACTTCGTGGACGAGCGTGCCCTCGCGGCCGCCCTGGACGATGCTGCGCAGCGAACCGGGCTTCGACATGTCGAACACCACGATGGGGATGCCGTTGTCCCGGCAGAACGCGATCGCCGTGGCGTCCATGACCTTGAGGTTCTTCGTCATGACCTCGAGATAGCCGACCTCGTCGTACTTCGTCGCCGACGAATCCGAGCGCGGATCGGCGGAGTAGACGCCGTCGACACCGGAGTGCGTGCCCTTGATGACGACGTCGGCCTCGATCTCGGCGGCACGCAGCGCCGCGGCGGTGTCGGTCGTGAAGAACGGGTTCCCGGTGCCAGCAGCGAAGATGACGACGCGACCCTTCTCCAGGTGGCGCACGGCGCGCCGGCGGATGTAGGCCTCGGCGATGCGCGGCATCTCGATCGCCGATTGGACCCGCGTGTCCTGACCCAGGCGTTCGAGGGCGTCCTGCAGGGCCAGCGCATTCATGACGGTGCCCAGCATGCCGATGTGGTCGGACTGCGTGGCGTCCATGCCGCTGAGCGAGCCCGTACGGCCCCGCCAGAAGTTGCCGCCGCCGACGACCACGGCCACGTCGACGCCGACGTTCTGGCGCAGGTCGACGATGTCCCGAGCGGTCGCCTCCAGCGTGGCGCCGTCGAGGCCCTTGCCGGATGCACCGGCGAGGGCTTCACCCGACGGTTTGAACACGATCCGCTTCCAGGGTGGGCGGGGACCGCCGCGGGGAATGGAACTGTTGTCGTCGGTCATGCCGCCGACAACCGTACTCCACCGTTCCCCGACGCGCGGAACCGACCCCGGACGCGCATCAGCGTCAGCCCCGACATCTGAACTCGATGCCGTTGCTGACGCTGAGGTACGTCGATCACGTGCGGGGCAGGCCCCGTTCGTGATCAGCCGATTTCGACCTGGGCGAAACTGACGATCGTCGCTCCACCGAGGAACTGTGCAACCGACTGCTTGTCGTCCTTCGCGTACGGCTGGTCGAGCAGCGCGACGTCCTTGAAGAACCCGTTGATGCGCCCTTCGACGATCTTCGGCAGTGCCGCTTCGGGCTTGCCCTCGTTGCGGCTGATGGTCTCGAGTGTCGCTCGCTCCTCGGCGACGACGCTCTCGGGAACGTCGTCACGGCTGAGGTAGGTCGGACGAGCGAAGGCGATGTGCACGGCGATGTCGTGCGCGAGCTCCGGTGTTCCGCCGGCGATCTCGACGAGCACGCCGTTGACGCCACGGCCACCCTGGATGTGCTGGTAGGAGCCGATGACGTTGCCGTCGGCGGCCTCGATGCGCTTCACGTCACCCAGGCCGATGTTCTCCTTGAGCGTCACCTTGATCTCTTCGAGCTCGGCGGCGCGCTCGGCGACGGCGTCGACGCCCTTGGCAGCGACGAGTGCGACCAGCGTGTCGGCCTCGGCCTTGAACTGGTCCGAACCGGCGACGAAGTCGGTCTCGCTCTTGAGCTCGACGATGGCGCCGACGTTGCCCTCGACGAGGAGGCTGACGACGCCCTGAGACGCCTCGCGGTCCTCGCGCTTGGCGCTGGCGGCGAGACCCTTCTCACGGAGCCACACCTTGCTGGCTTCGATGTCGCCGTCGTTCTCCTGGAGTGCCTTCTTGCAATCCATCATCCCGGCGCCGGACGAGTCGCGCAGCGCTTTGACGTCTTGTGCAGTGAATGACATGGGGGTTCAGCTCTCCGGGGTGGTTTCGGTGACGGTTTCGGTGGCAGGAGCGGCCGCTGCTGCGGCAGGTGCCTCTGCGGCGGGGGCCGCGTCGGCCGGGGCAGCTTCGGCGGGGGCGGCGTCGGCCGGGGCGGCCTCGGCGGCAGGTGCCTCCTTGGCGGCGGCCAGACGAGCGT
>JBAWHL010000260.1:0-5121 GCA_049593815.1 Ilumatobacteraceae bacterium
GACGAGCCGACCGGCAACCTCGACAGTCGCACCGGGGCAGAGATCCTCGGCTTCATGCGCTACGCCGTCGACCGGTACGCCCAGACCGTCGTGATGGTCACCCACGACCCGGTCGCCGCTGCCCATGCCGATCGGGTGTTGTTCCTCGCCGACGGACGCATCGTCGACTCGATGGTGTCGCCGAGCGCCGACCGCGTGCTCGACCGCATGAAGGCATTCGGAGCCTGACATGTGGCGCACCATCTGGAAGGGAATGTGGAGCCACAAGCGTCGGCTCGTCGGCACGACCATGGCCGTCGTGCTCGGCGTGGCGTTTCTCGCTGCGTCGCTCATCACCGGCGACACGATGACCGCCGGCTTCGACGGATTGTTCCGTGAGGCCAACGCCGGCATCGACGTCGTGGCGCGCAACAGCACCGAGATCGGCACCGGAGACGACCGCGTCCGGGGGACGATCGACGCTTCCGTTGCGAACCTGGTCGGCGACGTGGAGGGTGTCGCGGCCGTCGCGCCGCTCGTCGAGGGCTCGGCGCGAATCGTCGGCGCACACGGCGACCCGATCGGCGGCGACGGACCGCCGACCACCGCGAGCAACTGGCTCGGGAACTCTCCCTTGAACTCCTGGACCCTCGTCGAAGGTCACGCTCCAACCGACGTCGCGCCCGGCGACCCCTACGAGATCGTCATCGATCGTGCGGCCGCCGAAACCGGTGACCTCCACGTCGGCGACCTCACCACCGTGCTCGCACCGGCACCGGTCGAGGTGACCATCGTCGGGCTGGCCACCATCGGCGGCGCCGACAGCCTCGGCCCGACGACGTTCACAGCGTTCACCGCCGACGCGGCAACCGAACTCGTCGGGCAGCCCGGCCGGCTCACCGCGATTCTCGTCGCCGCAGACGACGGGGTCAGCCAGACCGAACTCCGCAGCCGCATCGCCGACACGCTGCCCGCCGGCGACGAAGCCGTCACCGGCACCGAACTGACCGACGAGATGCTGGCCGACATCGAAGGCGAGTTCCTCGGCATGTTCAAGACCATCCTGCTCGCGTTCGCCGGAATCGCACTCGTCGTCGCCGCCTTCAGCATCAACAACACGTTCTCGATCCTGATCGCACAACGCAGCCGTGAGTCCGCACTCCTGCGCGCGCTCGGGGCGTCGAAACGCCAGGTGATGAACTCCGTCGTCGTCGAGGCCCTCGCCGTCGGAGCGATCGCTTCAGCGATCGGAATCGCCGCCGGCTACGGCCTCGCGATCGCCCTCAAGGCGCTGATGGACGCCAACGGACTCGACCTCGGCACCGGCGGGGTCGTCCTCGGCTCGACCACCGTGATGATCGCAGCAGGCATCGGCGTGGGTGCGACCCTGCTGTCGAGCGTGATGCCGGCGATCCGAGCATCGCGAACCTCGCCACTCGCCGCACTTCGCGACGCGGCCGTCGACACCACCGGCAGCTCGCGAACCCGGCTGGTCGCCGGGCTCGCGCTCACCGCAATCGGCATCGTCACCGTCATCACCGCGACGAACAGCGACGCCGCGCTCGCTCGGGCCGGACTCGGATCGCTCGCCATGATCGTCGGGGCGGTCGTCCTCGGGCCGGTCGCTGCTCGACCGGCCGCAGCAGTCCTCGGCCTGCTCCCGCGGACACTCCGCGGACAGACCGGCCGCCTGGCTCGCCGCAACGCGATGCGCGATCCTCGACGGACCGCAGCGAGTGCGTCGGCGCTCATGGTCGGCACCGCGGTCGTCGCACTCTTCACGACGTTCGGCGCATCGATCAAAGCGACGATCACCGACGTCGTCGACCAGGACTTCGGCGGCGACCTCGTGGTCCTCACGGACGACTTCAGCGGTGCGGGAATGAGCCTCGCCGTCGCCGCCGAGATCGATGCGCTCCCCGAAGTCGAACGCGCCGTCGGCATGGGCAACGGCATCATGCTGGTCGACGGCGAGACGGTCGACCCCTCGATCACCGACCCGACCGAGTTCGACGAACTCCTCGACCTCGACGTGGTCGACGGCGCCATCGACGACGTCGTCGACGGCCACATCGCCATCAGCCAGTCGTACGCAGACGAACACGCGCTGACGGTCGGCAGCACGGTCGACGCACAGTTCGCCGACGGCACGACCACGGTCTTCACGGTCGGCGCGGTGTACGCCAGTGCGATCAACGCCGGTGACATGATCATCACGCCGAGCGACTGGGCCCCGCACGCCGATCAACAGGGGGACGTCGTGGTCCTCGTCGATCTCGCCGACGGAGTGTCGGAAACGGACGGGGCCGACGCGGTGACCGCCGTGACCGCTCGCAACGGTGCCCCCGATCCGCAGACACGCTCGGAGTACATCGACTCGATGGGTGCCGAAGTCGACCAGATGCTGATCTTCGTCTACGCCATGCTCGGCCTCGCCGTCGTCATCGCGCTCATGGGCATCGCCAACACGCTGTCGTTGTCGATCCACGAACGCACCCGAGAACTCGGCCTGCTCCGAGCGATCGGACAGACGAGACGCGACGTTCGCTCGACCATCCGTTGGGAATCCGTGATCGTGGCGCTGTTCGGCACGCTCGGCGGGATCGGGCTCGGGACGTTCCTGGGCTGGGGTCTCCTGCGAGCACTCGCCGCGCAGGAGGGCTTCGGCATCGTCGCCTTCCCGGTCACGTCCCTCGCGGTCGTCCTGGGCCTCGCAGCACTGGCCGGTGTCGTCGCCGCATGGCGGCCATCGGCTCGAGCGGGACGACTCGACATCCTCAGCGCGATCGCAACGGACTGAATTAGCGTGCGACGAGTCATGGGCAACCCACTCCGGCCGTGGAGGCATCCCGGACAGCTGTTCCGAGCGGCGGCACATGTCGCCCTCGGGTTGCCGTTCTCGATCATCACGTTCGTGGTGATCGTGGTGCTGGCTGCGCTGTCGGTCGGCATGTTGCCGGTGTTCCTCCTCGGCGTACCGATCGCCTGGCTCATGTTCTTGGTGTCGCGCGGCCTCGCCCGCCTCGAACGGTCCCGTGCGGGCACCTACGGCGGCCCGATCGCCGATTCGGCGCGGCCGCTGACGCGCGAGACCTGGTTCGGTCGACTCGTCGAACGCTTCCGTTCGGCATCGCGCTGGCGTGAGATCGCCCACCACCTCGTGCAGCTCCCGGTGTGCACGGTCGGATTCCTCGTGACCGTCGCGGCGTGGTGCGGTTCGACGGCGATGATCGCCTTCCCGATGCTGGTCGGCACCCTGCCGGGCGACAGCGCCAAGTTCTACTTCTTCGACGTCGAAGCCGACGATCCCGCACGGTGGCTGGCCTTGCTGGTCGGCGTCGCGGGGGTGGCCTTCGTCGCACCGTGGGTGACGCTCGGCGCGGCCAACATCCAGTGGTCACTGGCACGGCGGCTGCTCGGACCATCCGGCGACGAGGACCTGTCGGCCAAGGTCGTCGAGGCCCAGTCCCGCCAGACCGCTGCGGTGGACTCGGCCGAAGCCGAGCGACGCCGCATCGAGCGCGACCTGCACGATGGCGCCCAGCAACGCCTGGTCGCCCTCGCAGCGACGCTGGGAGCGGCCCGCGACAAGCTCGATGACGACCCCGCCGCCGGCAAGGAACTGGTCGTCACCGCGCACGAAGAGGCCAAGGCGGCCCTCGGTGAGATCCGTGATCTCGTGCGCGGGATCCACCCCGTGATCCTGGAGGATCGCGGGATCGACGCAGCGTTGTCCGCGGTGATCGCCCGGTCCCCCGTGCCCGTCGAACTCGACGTCCAGATCGCCGAACGCCCGCCGGCCGCCGTCGAGAGCGCCGCGTACTTCGTCGTGAGCGAGGCGCTGACCAATGTTGCCCGTCACAGCGGGGCCAGCCGTGCCAACGTCTCGATCGCACGCACCTCGGACCGGTTGGTGATCGAGATCCGCGACAACGGCCATGGCGGCGCTGACGCCTCGAAGGGCACCGGCCTCAATGGGCTGCGTGAACGGGTCGCCGGCATGGGAGGAACGAGTTACGTGATCAGTCCAGTGGGTGGCCCGACGACGGTCTTGGTGGAGTTGCCGTGCGGATCGTGATCGCCGAGGACTCGGTGCTGTTGCGCGCCGGGCTCACGCGCATCCTCGCGGATGCCGGCGAGGAGGTGGTGGCCACCGTGGGCGACGCTGAGGAGCTCCTGCGCGTCGTCCGGCTGCATCAGCCCGATCTGGCGCTCATCGACGTCAGGATGCCGCCGACGCACACCGACGACGGGTTGCGAGCGGCCCTCCAGATCCGCTCGGAGCTCCCCGACATCGGGCTGCTGGTGTTGTCGCAGTACGTCGAGGAGCAGTACGCGACCGAGCTGCTCGGTGCCAACACTGCCGCGATCGGCTATCTCCTCAAAGATCGCATCGCCGACATCAGCGACTTTCTCGGCGCGGTTCGTCGCGTCGCCGACGGCGCCACCGTGCTCGACCCCGAAGTGGTGTCGCAGCTCCTCGCGCGGAGCCGCCAACACGATCCGCTCGAACGACTGACCCCGCGCGAACGCGAGGTCCTCGGGCTGATGGCCGAGGGACGAACCAACCCCGCGATCGCCCGTGCGCTCGTCGTGAGCGACAAGGCCGTCGAGAAACACGTCGGCAACATCTTCACCAAGCTCGACCTTCCCCCGGCCGCCGACGATCATCGCCGCGTGCTCGCCGTCCTGCAGTGGGTGAAGGAATGATCGCCACCGTTCCGCGCGCCGGTTCACCTCGTCGCCCCGTCCTGCGGCGAGAGCCGACGAACCCTCCCAGGAGTGTCCCGACATGACTGACGCAACCACCCTGCGTCGTGCCACCGCCGGCGGCCCGACGCCTGGCGCCCCATCGCGCGGCGTCCAGCTGGCATGGCTCATCCCTGGCGGGATCCTCGCGATCGCCGCGCTCGTGTGGGGCACCTTCAACGTGATCAGCTTGCTCGCGCACGAGCAGTACACGACGACGACGACATTCGACGCGGCCGACGTGTCGGCCCTGGAGGTCAGCAACGAGAACGGTTCGGTCACCGTGGACTCGATCGACCCCAGCTCCGACGCCGACCCCGACGTGGTCGTGGTCACGGCGGACGTCAACGACGGCTGGACGCGCACCGATGTCTCGACGCAGGTCGTCGACGG
>JBAWHL010000261.1:0-8470 GCA_049593815.1 Ilumatobacteraceae bacterium
CACGAGCCCGGTGATGAGACCTGTTCGTCTGGACATCCGCCCGAGCGTACGAGCGATCCTGGGTTCCTCCAGTCCGGCCGACCGGGAGCCGGTCGGTTCGGTCACCCGAGATCGGTCAGCCGAGATCGGTGGTGAGGAGGTCGGCGTAGGTTTCGCGGCGGACCACCTGGCGCGCGTCGCCGTCTGCGACGAACACGACCGGGGGACGGGTGATCTTGTTGTAGTTCGACCCCATCGAGTGGCCGTAGGCGCCCGTTACCGGCATCGCCAACAGGTCACCGACCGCGATGTCGGACGGCACCTGGGCCGAGAACGACAGCACGTCACCGGATTCGCAGTGCTTGCCGACCAAGCGCACGGTGCGATCGCGGTCGGCATCGACGGCGCGGGGCAGGAACGACTCGTAGCCGGACCCGTACAGCACCGGCCGCGGGTTGTCGCTCATCCCGCCGTCGACGGCCACGTAGGTGCGCACACCGGGGATGTCCTTCACCGTGCCGACGGTGTACACCGTGACCGCGGCCGACGCGACGATGGCGCGTCCCGGTTCGACACTGACCCGCGAGCGGACGCCGAGCGCGTTGCAGGCGTCGAGCAGCACGTTGCCCCACTGAGTGATCGACGGAGCCTCCTCACCGGTGACGTACGCGACCCCGAGACCGCCGCCGAGGACGAGGTCGGGCAGATCGAGTGGGACGGCGAAGTCGGCCATGACCTCGGCCGCCTTCGCGAACGACGACGCTTCGAAGACGTTCGAGCCGATGTGGCAGTGCACACCGACGAGATCGACCGACGCCGACCTCCGCGCCCGGTCGACCGCCCGCAACGCGTCACCGTTGCCGAGGTTGAACCCGAACTTCGAGTCGTCCTGGCCGGTGGCGATGAACTCGTGGGTGTGCGCATGGACACCCGGGGTGATCCGCAGCACCACCCGCGGCGTCGGGCCGATGCCCTCGGACGCCAGCGCTTCGAGGCGATCGAGCTCGTCGAAGGAGTCGACGACGATGTAGCGAACCTGCGCGGCGATCGCCTCGCGCAGCTCCACCAGCGACTTGTTGTTGCCGTGCAGCGTGCAAGCGCTCGCCGGCACCCCGGCGGCGAGTGCGACGTGCAGCTCCCCGCCCGTGGCGACGTCGAGCAGCATTCCCTCGTCGTATGCGAGGCGGGCCATTGCCCGGCACAGGAACGCCTTGGTCGCGTAGATGACGCGCTCGGCGCCGAACGCTCCGACAGCTTCGCGACACCGCGAGCGAAGGTGGGTTTCGTCGTAGACGAACACCGGGGTGCCGTATTCGTCGGCGAGGTCGGCCACCGAACAGCCGCCGATGGTCAGTGCACCGGCGGCGTCGGTCGTTGCGGTGTCGGGCAGGAGCCCGCGCTCGATCGGTGCGGTCACATCTGCTCCGGCGCGTCGATGCCGAGCAGCCCGAGCGCGTGCTCGAGCACGCGCGCGGTGAGGTCGGCCAGCGCGAGTCGGCTCGACCGCAGCGGCTCGTCGGCCTTCAGCACCGGGCAGTGCTCGTAGAAGGCCGTGAAGTCGGAGGCGAGGTCGTACACGTACGTGCACAGCTTGTGCGGGTGATACGTGCCGACCGTTGCGTCGATCGCGGTCGGATACGCGAGCAGCCGCAACGCGAGCGCCCGCTCCTGTGGCGTGCCCAACTCGATCGGCAACCCGCGGACCGACGCTCGGTCGATCTCTGCCCGCCTGAAGATCGAACAGATCCTGGCGTGCGCGTACTGCAGATACGGCCCGGTGTTGCCGTCGAAGGACACCATGCGGTCGAGGTCGAACACGTAGTCCTTGACGCGGTCGGTCGAGAGATCGGCGTACTTCACGGCGCCGATGCCGATCATCCGGCTCACGGCCGATCGGGCATCCCCGTCGAGATCGGGGTTCTTCTCGGCGATCGCGGCGTCGGCGCGATCGATTGCCTCGTCGAGCAGTTCGACGAGCTTGACCGAGTCACCCGATCGGCTGCGCAGCATCTTGCGGTCGTCGCCGAGCACATTGCCGAAGCCGACGTGCACCGCTTCGGTCGGCGGCTGCAACCAGCCCGCCATCTCGCACACCTTCCACACCATCTGCAGGTGCTGGGCCTGCGGCGCACCGATCACATAGAGCATCAGATCGGCATCGAGGCGCTCCACGCGATCGATCACGCACGTGAGATCACTGGTGGCGTAGTTGAATCCGCCGGTACGCGCCTGGATGATCAGCGGCAGCGGATCGCCGTCGCGGTTCTCGAAGCCGGGAGGGAACACGACCTTGGCGCCGTCGTCCTCCACGAGCAACCCCGCCGCGTCGAGGCGCTCGACGGTGGCGGCCATGAGCGGCTGGTACATGCTCTCGCCCGCCAGGTCGTCGTCGGTCAGCAGGACGCCGAGCTTGCTGTACACGGCGTTGAAGTAGGCCGTCGACATCTCCACCAGCCGGTTCCACAGGCGCGACGTCTCCGGATCGCCTCCCTGGAGCAGGACGACGCGCTCGCGGGCACGATCCTGGAATTCCTCCGACGCCGCGAACTTCGCGTTCGCCTCCTTGTAGAAGCCGTCGAGGTCGCCCTGCGTCAGGCCTGCCGCGGCGACGTCTTCACCCAGGTCGAGCAGGTGCTCGATGAGCATGCCGAACGGGCGGCCCCAGTCGCCGATGTGATTCTCCCTGACCACATCGTGGCCGAGGAACGACATGATCCGCACGAGCGAATCACCGATCACCGTCGAGCGCAGGTGGCCGACGTGCATCTCCTTCGCGACGTTCGGCGCCGAGTAGTCCACGACGACGTTCAGGGTGGTCGCCGCAGCGGGCACACCCAGCCGATCGTCGGTGGAAACCTCGCCGAGCTGCTGGGCGAGGAAGGTCGGGGAGAAGCTCACGTTGATGAACCCGGGGCCCGCAATCTCCAGATCGCTCGCGACGTCGGCGAGCACACCCGAGTCGACGACCGCCTGGGCGATCTCTCGTGGGTTGCTGCCGGTGCGCTTGGCGAGCGCCAGGGCCCCGTTGATCTGGGCATCGGCACGATCCGACGGACGGACGGTGGGGTCGGCGGCCTCGCCGCCGTTCAACTGCGCGAAGACCGGTTCGAGCAGGGTCGTGATCGTGGCAATGGGGTCCGACATGGTGGCACCAGTCTGCCGGATCGAGCCCGGCGACGAACCTTCCATTGCCAACCACTACGTTCCATCCTCGTGCAGATGCTCCCGCCAACGCCCGCCGCGTGCAACACGGTGGTAACTCGATGACCGACGCCGTCATCCGAGGGTGCCGCCTCGCGTACGACATCATCGAGGCTGCCGACGACGCGACCACGGCGACTCCGATGGTGTGGACCCACGGGCTGAGCAGCAGCAGGGCCGACGACGCCGAGTTGCCGCTGGTCGACCTGGAACGGGTCGCGACCGGCCGGCCCGTGCTGCGCTACGACGCTCGGGGCCACGGCCTGTCGGGCGATCTGACCGACCCGGCCGATGGCGCGTGGGCCGAGATGGCACACGACCTGATCGGCCTCGTCGACCATGCCGGCTACGACCGGGTGGTCCTGGCCGGGGCGTCGATGGGCACCGCGACCTCCCTCCACGCTGCACTTCACCTGGGTGCACGCGTCGAGAAGTTGGTGCTGGTGATTCCACCGACCGGATGGGAGACCCGGCGCGATCAGATCGATGCGTACCTCCAGATGGCCGCGATCCTGGACCACCGAGGTGTCGAGCCCTTGATCACGGGAATGGCCGCCGTCGACCCGCCCGACCCGTTCCGCGGTGACGATGCGTGGCGAACGAAGCGCACCACCGCGCTGCGCCGCGCCGACCCCGAGCGACTCGCAGCGGTGTTCCGTGGCGCCGCGGTCGCCGACCTGCCCGACCCCGAGGCCCTGCAGCGCATCGAGGCTCCCACGCTGATCCTCGCCTGGTCGGGCGATCCTGGTCACCCCGTGTCGACGGCCGAACGGTTGGGTGAGCTTCTGCCTCACGCCGAGGTCGTCGTCTCGTCGACCGCGACCGAGCTCGCGTCGTGGACCGACCGCACGAGGGCATTCCTCGACGGCTGACCGCGGCACGCCCACGAGGGCACTCGCTTGCGGGAACCCGCTCGAGGGCACCCGCTCGAGGGAACCCGCTTGAGGGTCGCGCCGTCGACGGCAAGACTGCGCCGATGCTCGTACGCAGGGAACGGACCGTCGACATCGACACGGTTCGAGCGATCCATGTGGCGGCGTTCCGTCGCGGCGCCGACGAACCGGTCGAGGCCGGCCTGCTCGATGCCCTGCGAGGGTGCGAGGGTTGGCTGCCGGCGTTCTCGCTCGTCGCCGAGATCGACGGCGAGGTCGTCGGTCACGTCGTCTGCACACGTGGTTGGGTCGGCGACGTTCCCGCACTCGGGCTCGGACCCATCGGCGTCCGACCCGATCTCCAACGTGACGGTGTCGGGCAGGCGCTGATGCACGCGATGATCGGAGCGGCCGACGCAGCCGACGAACCGCTCATCGCGCTGCTCGGGTCGCCCGACTACTACGGCCGGTTCGGGTTCGTCGCGTCGAGCGCTGTCGGCGTGACCCCACCCGACCCGGCGTGGGGCGAGTTCTTCCAGGTCCGCACACTCGCCGCCCACGGGGGGCTGCGGGGCACGTTCCGGTACGCGACGCCGTTCGACGATCTCTGAGCCGGAGATCTCGGCGCCCGACGCTCGCCGAGCCCGTGGTGCACGGGATGTCCCGGCTCAGATCAACAACACGTGGCGCCCTCGGGAGGATTCGAACCTCCGCACACGGCTCCGGAGGCCGATGCTCTATCCCCTGAGCTACGAGGGCTCGGGACCGGGCAGGATATCGCCACGAGACCTAATACGACGAGGTTGCGACCTGGCCGTCGTCGCCGTCGATGGTGGCGAGCAGCGAGTCCAGCAGTCCGCTGGCACCGAAGCGGAACGTCGACGGTGTCGCCCAGCCGGCGCCCATCACCGAATCCGCGAGGTCGATGTACGCCATTGCCTCGTCGAACGTGCGAATCCCACCAGAGGGCTTCAGACCGACGAGTCGTCCCCGTGCCGACGCCTCGGCGATCGCATCGAGCATCGCGCCGGCCGCCTCGAGCGATGCTCCGGCAGGGATCTTGCCGGTCGAGGTCTTGACGAAGTCGGCGCCGTTCTCGATCGCCAGGCGGGCTGCACGTGGGACGTCGGTCGGGCCGAGCGCACCGGTCTCGAGGATCACCTTCAACAGGTGCGGTGCGTCGATCAGCCCAGCCACCGATGCGACCATCGACGCGGCCACGGCGTCGGTGCCGGCGAGGACGGCTCGATACGGCAACACGAGATCGACGTCGTCAGCGCCTCCGGCGAGCGCTGCCTGCACCGCGTCGACGACCGCCGATTCGGGCTCGTCGCCCGACGGGAAGTTCACGACGGTCGCGACGCGCACACCGGACCCAGCGAGTTGACGGGCGCATGTCGACACGTACTCGGGCCAGACGCACACTGCGGCGGTCCCGTACTCCTGAGCGCGGCGGCACAACTCGTCGATGCCTGCTGCGGAATGGTCGTCGGAGAGGTCGGTCAGGTCGATGAGACCGATCGCTCGGCGGGCGTTGGCAACACGGTCTGATCCAGCGTCGTGGGGCATCCCCGCCGACCGTATCGCCGATGGCGCCGGCCTCGAGACCAGCGTTCACGAACGAGGCCGACGGCTTGCCGCGGCCCGCCGCACGCCGGGCTGCCAACCGAGGCTGGGAGAACGCCGGTAGCGTCGCTCCGCGTGAATCAGATGAAGAACCGGATGCAGGCGCTCGGTCTGCTCGATCGCTCGTTCAAGGCAGCGACCGATGACGAGCTCACCACCGCGATCGATGCCCTCGACGACGACCATCGCGAAGGGCTCGAGTCCTTCGTCGAGGCGCTCACCCCGGACGGCGTGCGCGCCGGCGTCAAGGCCGGACGCATCGATGGCGACATGGAAGCGATCGCCGCCATCATCTCGGACCTGTGCCTCGCCGACTGCATCAAGGAGCTCGGCGACCACGCCGACAACCCGTCGACCGATCAGCTCAAGGCCGTCCTGCCGGGAATCGTCGAGCGTCACGGCGTCGCTGTCACTCGGATCATGCTCGCGGCGACCGTCGCCGGTGAGGCACCTGCCTCGGCGATCATCCGCGACCTGCTGAAGACCGATGAGCTCGTGGCGTTGCCGAAGGCCGAAGAGGTCACGATCGCCCCACTGATCGACACGCAGAAACGCTCCGCCGAGGAGCAGGCAGCGGTGAAGGCCAAGCGCGCCGAGGCGAAGCAGGCCAAGAAGGACGCCGCCCGCGCCCGTAAGGCCCAGTCGGCCGCCGCCCGCAACCGCGCCTGATTCACCCCGTCGGCCGTCGGCCCCGATCGCCGGGCACGCCGACGCCAGACGCGTTCACCGTGCTGGTCCGCGGCCGGGTCAGGACGTGGCCAGCATCGAGCGTTCGTGGTCGAGAAGCCACGCCTTGGTGTCGAGACCGCCGGCGAATCCGGTGAGCGCACCGTTGGCGCCGACGACGCGATGGCACGGCACGATGATCGAGATCGGATTCCTGCCGTTCGCTGCTCCCACCGCACGCGCCTTGCGTGCGTCGCCCATGCGGCGGGCCTGTTCGCCGTAGCTGATGGTGGAGCCGTAGGCGATCGTGCACAACGCTTCCCAGGCGGAGCGTTGGAACTCGGTCCCGACCGGGTCGAGAGGAACGTCGAAGTCCTGTCGCTCACCGGAGAAGTACTCGTCGAGCTGCTCGACCACTTGGACGATGACCGGATGTCGAGGCTGCTCGATCGCGTCGGTGTCACGGACTCGCGCTGGGTCCTCATCGGGCCAGAGCAACGCCCGGAGTCCGGCGTCGGACACGACGATCGTGAGGTCGCCGACCGGGCTGGTGATGATCGTGGAGTAGAGCGGGATCGCGGAAGTCATGAGGGATCTTTCATGGTCGTGGGGGCACTGGTCGTGGACGTACTGGTCGTGGGGGCGGCTGGCGCGTCGGGGGCGAGACTCGCCCACAGATGGTGGACGGCGTACGACCGCCATGGCGAGTACGTGGCCGATCGGCTCGCGTCGAGGCCGAGCCGGTCGAGGGCGTGGCGGACCCCGAGGTCGCTCGTGAGGAACATGTCCGGATGTCCGAGGCCACGCATCACGACGTAGTCCGCCGTCCACGGCCCGATGCCGCGCAGCGCCAGCAGCTGAGCCCGGACCTCGTGTGGGTCCACCCCGCCGCTCAGGTCGACGTTGCCGTCGGCGACCGCGAGCGCGAGACGACGGATCGTGTCGCGCCGAGCAGTCGGCATCGAGAACGCCGCGTCGGGAGCTTCGGCCAGCTCGGCCGGTCGCGGGAACCGGACGAACCCGGCGTCGCACGCGGTCGGTGAGCCGACCGACGCGACGATCCGTCCGGCGACCGTTCGGGCTCCTGCGACGGACACCTGTTGACCGACGACCGCACGGACCGCCGTTTCGAACGGGTCGACGCTCGCTGGCGCTCGCCGGCCGGGCACCCATTCGACGAGTGGCCGCAGCTCGGGTGCCGCGGCCAGTGCCTCGTCGACCGCCGCCGGGTCGGCGTCGAGGTCGAGCAACCGACGCACCCGCTGGACCGCTGCTGCGAGGTCCGACCACGACTCGAGCGTGATCCGTGCCGCGACGTGGTCGGCGTGAGCGACCAACTCGACGAGACCATCGCCGTCCGGGAGGTCGAGCGCACGTCGATACGTCGAGCCGTCCCACGACTCGAGCCCAGGGATCGCGCGCTCCCCGATGAACGCCATCACGTGCGACGCGGCGAACGGTTGGCGGACCGGCAATCGAACCGCCACCGTCACGGTCGCCGCGCCACCCGATCCCGCTCCGCCCGGTCCCGCTCCGCTCGATCCAGCGTCGCCCCGAGCCGTCACGGCGCTCGCCGCCGCGGGCGCAGGGCGCGATCGGCGGGCGGAGGACCGCAGGTCGCGCGGCGAGGTGGCGAACACCTCTCGCATGGTGTCGTTGAACTGGCGAACGCTGCCGAAGCCCGCCGCGAAGGCGACGTCGGTCAGTGGCATCCCGGTCGTCTCGACGAGCACCCTGGCGGTGTGCGCACGCTGGGCCCGTGCGATCGCGAGCGGCCCCGCACCGAGTTCATCGGTCAACAGGCGGTTGAGGTGCCGTTCGCTGTACCCGAGGCGACGAGCCAGACCGGTGACACCGTCGCGCTCGACCACACCGTCGGCGATGAGGCGCATCGCCCTGCCCACGACGTCGTGGCGGGTGTTCCACTCGGGTGATCCCGGCGACGCGTCGGGACGGCACCGCTTGCACGCGCGAAACCCTCGCTGCTGCGCCGCGGCTGCCGTCGGAAAGAAATCGACGTTCGCTCGCTTGGGGGTGATCGCCGGACAACTGGGCCGGCAGTAGATGCCCGTCGTCCTGACCGCCGTGACGAACCAGCCGTCGAAGCGCTGGTCGCGGCTCTGCAC
>JBAWHL010000262.1:0-3771 GCA_049593815.1 Ilumatobacteraceae bacterium
GTGTAGAAGTTGACGCCGAGGAGGTCGATCGGTTGGGAGATCAGCTCGAGGTCGCCGTCGCGCACCTCGGCCCAGTCCCAGCCGAGCGCTTCGCCGGTGGCCTGCGGGTACCCGTTGCCAGCGAGCGGCTCGATGAACCAGCGGTTCTCGATGTCGTCGACGATCGTCGTGCGTGCGACATCGCCCTCGTCGTCGCTGGCCGGCTCTGCCGGGGTGAAGTTCAGCACGATCGCCAGCTCGGCGTGTGGGGCGAGTGAGCGGATCCGTTCGCCACCCAGACCGTGGGCGAGCATCAGGTGGTGCGCCGACGTGAACCCGTCGGCGACCGACGTGTTGCCGGGGGCGTGCTCGCCCGTCACGTACCCGTGGTTCGACGACACGAAGGGTTCGTTGAACGTCGCCCAGGTCGTGATGCGGTCGCCGAGACGCTCGACGACCGCCTCGGCGTAGTCGGCGAACTCGTGGGCGGTGTCCCTGCTCAGCCAGCCGCCGCGATCGAGCACGGCCTGGGGGAGATCCCAGTGGTACAGGGTGGGGAACGGGGTGACGCCGTTGGCGAGCAACTCGTCGACGAGGCGGTCGTAGAAGTCGAGTCCGGCATGATTCACCACGCCGGGGGCGTCGGGGACGACGCGCGGCCAGGAGATCGAGAACCGGTACGCCCCGAGACCCATCCCGGCGATCAGGGCGACGTCGTCGGGCATGCGGTGGTAGTGATCGCACGCGTCGTTGCCGTTGGAGCCGTCGAGGATGTTGCCGGGGACCGAACAGAACCGGTCCCAGATGCTCTCGCCCTTGCCGTCGGCGTCGTGGGCGCCCTCGATCTGGAACGACGACGTCGCAGAACCCCAGAGGAATCCATCCGGGAACCGGAGCGTCGGTCCGTCGTCTCGTGCTGTTGTGGAAGCGTTTGCGTTGCTGTGGTTCGTTGGCACGTTTCGGGGTGTTCCTTTGTGGGCGGCGGACGGTAAAAGACCTGGTCAGAGCGTCTTGCACGACTTTCGCTTGACGGTGACTGCGGTCACATGGTTACATGAAAGCGCTTCCAACGCAACAGCAGTTGCCGAGGATGGCATCGAGGAAGGGGGAAACGAGATGACCAGCTCAACGAATGGCGCCGGCGCGAACTCTGCGTCTCCTCCCGTGACCCTCGACGACGTCGCCCGCCTCAGTGGCGTGTCACGAGCGACGGCGTCCCGAGCGCTGAACGGTCGTGCCGGGGTCAGCCCGGACGTGCGCGAACGGGTGCGTCGCGTCGGCGAATCGCTCGACTACCGACCCAACCGGGCCGCCCGCAACCTGGCCAGCGGCAGGGCGTCGGTCATCGGATTCGTGATGCCGTCGGATCAACTCACACTCGACCCCTACGGTGCGTCGCTCGTGCAGGCGCTCGCCGGCGCAGCCGATGCCCACGACGAGGGTCTGATGCTGATGCTGGCTCGGGACGAACCGAACCGTGAGGTGCGTCGGACGCTCGTCGACGGCTTGGTCGACGGAGTCGTCGTCAGCGCGGTCGCCATCGGCGCCAAGTGGGTGGAGGAGTTGCTCGACGCGCAGGTGCCCACGGTCCTCGTCGGCGCCCATCCGACGCGGACCGACGTGACCACCATCGAGGTCGAGAACCTCGAGTCGAGCGCGTCGCTGGTCGAGCACCTCTTCGAGCAGGGCCACGAGCGGATCGCGACGATCGCCGGCCTCCAGGAACGCAACGACGCCCGCCAGCGACTCGAGGGATACCGGTTGGCTCACGAGCGCCGCGGTGTCGAGATCGACGAACGCCTGATCGTGCAGGGCGACTTCTCCCGACGGTCCGGGCAGGACACCATGCGTCAACTCCTCGAACTGCAGCCCGATGCGGTCGTGGCCGCCAACGACGAGATGGCGATGGGAGCGATGCGCACGATCGAAATCGCCGGTCTGGCCGTGCCCGACGACATCGCGCTGGTCGGATTCGACGGCACGTCCGACGTGTGGGGACTCGAACCGAGTCTGACATCGGTGTCACAGCCATTCGAAGCGATGGCCGAACTCGCCGTGTCGGCGCTGATCCAGATGATCGCCGGCGAGGTGCCGCCCGTGCATCAACTCGTGATCCCCGAGCTCGTGCTCGGGCGATCATCGCAACGACCCCGAGGCTCGTCTCCATGAGTGCTTCGACGGTCCTCAACCCGGCCGGAAATCGGGACGTGCTGTCCCGACGTCCGGCCGTCCTACGGCTCATGTTCTCACCCAATCACCGAAGGAGATTGCAATGATAGGAAATCGGCGGGGTTCCCGCCTTCGTATGGTGCTCGGCATTCCGCTGGCACTCGGTCTGGTCGTGGCCTCGTGCGGCTCCGACGACGACAGCGGCGACGACGCCGGGTCCGACGACACGTCGGGCTCCGACGACACCGCAGCACCCTCGGACACCGGTGACTCCGGCGATTCGGGCGACACCGTCGAGGTTCGATGGTTCGTCGGGCTCGGTACCGGCGCCGAAGCAGAACAGATCGACCGTCAGAACGAGTTCGTCGACGAGTTCAACGCCAGTCAGGACGAGGTCAAGCTCGTCGTGGAGTACGTCGACAACGACCTCGCCACCGATCAGTTGGCAACGCAGATCGCGGGCGGCAACGCCCCCGACATCGTGGGTCCAGTGGGCCTCGAGGGGTCGAACAAGTTCGCTGGTCAGTACCTCGACCTCGAACCGCTGATCGAGTCGAGCGGATTCGACACCTCGGTCTACAACCCCGAGGAGATCGAGGTCTGGCGTGACGAGGACGGTGTGCTCACCGGCCTGCCGTTCGCGTCCTACCCGTCGGCCATCTTCTACAACTCGGACCTCTTCGACGAGGCCGGCCTGCCCTACCCGCCCGACGCATACGGTCCCGACGGCATCTCGACCTACGGCGAAGGCACCGAGTACGAAGGGGAGTGGAACTGGGACAAGCTGACCGAGATCGCAGAGATCCTGTCCGTCGACGCCAACGGCAACGACGCCACCAGCCCGGACTTCGACATCGACGACATCGTCCAGTGGGGATACGTCAACCAGTGGAGCCACGCTCCCGCCGCCGCAGGAACCACCTGGGGTGCCGGCGCCATCGAGCAGGCCGACGGCACCGCCGTCGTCCCGCCGCAGTGGGTCGAGCAGTGGAAGTGGTACAACGAGCTCACCACCGTCAAGGGTGTTGCGCCGACGTACGACTACCAGGAGGGTGACGTGCTCGCCGGCAACCCGTTCGCCAGCGGCAAGGTCGCGATGGCGAACACCCACCTCTGGTACACGTGCTGTGTCTTCCAGGGCGACGACCCGATGACCAACTGGAACCTGGCAGCGCTGCCGAACAAGGACGGCGTCGTCGTGTCTCGTCTGCACGGTGACAACTTCCGCATCCTCAAGGACACCGAGAACCCCGAAGCGGCGTTCAAGGTGCTGTCGTACATGCTCGACGAGGGTGCACTCGACCTGCTCACCGTGTACGGCGCGATGCCGTCACGCTCCGACATCCGCGACGACTACTTCGCCGGTCTCGACGCAACGTTCACGCAGGGCGTCAACTGGGATGTGATCCTCGCGGGTCTCGACTACCCGGACGTGCCGAACCATCAGGCCAACATGACCAAGTTCCTCGAGTCGGACGCCCGGATCAAGGAGCTGGACATCCCGCTCATCTCCGATGCCAATCTCGACATCGACGCCGCGGTCGAGCAGCTGCAGGCTGACCTCGAACAAATCTGGGGCAGCTGACCGGAGACCGATGGCTCTCACACTGTTTGCGGGGCGGG
>JBAWHL010000263.1:0-8642 GCA_049593815.1 Ilumatobacteraceae bacterium
CCGCGAACGACGTGCCGTTCATGATCGTGGTCTCGATCATGTTGAACAGACGGCGGACGTTGATGTAGGTCCAGTCGGTGTTCGACGACAGCGTGCGAGCGCCCCAGACGCGGATGCCCTGGGTGCCGAACGGACGGATGCAGTTGATCCCGATCGGGTTCAGGAGTCCCTGCTCCGCCTTGGTGATGTTGGTCTCGACGTTGAGTGCGCCGCGCACGACCTCGTTGGCCGGTGCCTTCCAGACGCCGCGAGTGTCGTCGGTGCGTGACCAGATGCCGGCCATGTGGCCCGACGGCGGGACCATGATCTCGGTGTCACCGTTCGTGGCGGCCGGGTTGGCCACCTCGATCCATGGGTAGTACAGGGCGGCGAACGCCGAGTCGTACATGGCGGTGTCGCTGCGCCACTCCTTGATCTGCTGCGGCGACATTCCCGGAGGAGCGTCGAGCACGGCCATGCGGTTCGCCTGACCTTCACAGTGGTTGATGAGCGCGAGCTGCACCGTCTTCCACATGCCGAGGTCGACGGAGCCGTCGTCCTGGGTGGCGGCGGTGATCAGGTCGGGAACCATCACCATCGTGACTTCTTCGGCGATCGTGAGACCACTGATGCCGGTGCGAGCGGACTCGGAGCCGGCGAAGGCACGGCCAGGCACCGAGATCGGGGTCGGTGCCGCCGGCTCGATCGCGAAGCTGCCCGTGGGAAGCGTCTGCAGGTCGGCAGCGAGCTGGTCGACGTCGATCTTCGTCTCGACCTTGACCTTGGTCGACGTGCCGTTGATGGCCTTGTCGATGCCGCCGAGCGTGACGCCGCTGTAGGTCTCCGGTTCGTCATCGCCCTGGGTGATGGTGACCTCGAAGGTCGGGGGCGCATCGTCGTCGGCGTCGGCCGCTGCGGGCTCGGGCTGCACGTTGACGCGAACATCGGCATTCGCTTCGACGGTGGTGAACTCGACGGCTGGGCCGAGTGCACGGTCACCAGCGGTGAGCGCGAGCTGGCCCGGCTCCTCCGACGGTGTGGTGTTGGGGATCCGCACGATGTAGGCGAGGGATCCACCGTTGTTGAAGTAGCCATAGACCGAATGCGGCAGCATCGCCCCCGGCACGAACCCGCCGTACATCTCCTCGAACTGTGTCCAGTTCGTGACGAGTCGCGGCTTCATGCCATCCGGGTCCGACGGGTCGTCGGTCGGTGCTTTGGCGGTGAAACCGACGAATGCGGCAACGGCGGTGGCACCCGCCGAGAGCGTGGCACTCGATGAGGCCACCTCTTCGACGTAGACACCAGGGGTCAAATAAGACGGCACTGCGAACCTCCCGATCCGAACAAAATGTGTGGAGTCCCGAACCCTGCAGGAACGGGGCCCGAGCACGGATGTCCATGACGAATTCAGGCGGCTTGCACCGACTCACCCGACGTTCTCAACCCGTGATTTCGAAAGTTAGCACGGTCGATGACACAGAACCGCCACGGTGCGCTCGAGGGCGCGAATTTCGTCGCTACGGGACTTTGACCGTCATCGCGTTGGGCACGACTACGCTGATGACGCCACCGAAGATGCAGTTGCACGTCGATGTCGAGTTGAGCGCGGGCATGTTTTTCACGGTGACCGTCGGCGAGCCAGGCGCCCAGGGAGCCGGGGTGGCCGGGGTGCACGGGCCAGGCGTCAACACGCCCAGCGCGGCCGCCGTCAGGGACGCTGTCGCTGGATTCGACAACGACATGCAGACGCCAAACGGCGTGATGTTGAGGAACGGCACGTTGTCCATGATGTTGGCCATCGGCTTCTTGGTGGCGTTCACGAGGTTCTTGGGCAGCACGGTGATCGGCGTCGGCGCCGCACCGAAGGAACACATGAGGTTGTCGCCCATCACCACTGGTTGTGCCATCTCTCCAACGTAGCCCGATGCGCAGACGCGTGCAGACGCCCGTCGCCGCCTCCGGACGCACCACCTGCTTGACTGAGGCGATGGCACAGGGAACCGACGACGTCGACGCATCACCGCCGTGGTTCCAGCTCGGGCGAGCGCTGCTCGTGCGAGCGGCCGCGGCCCAGAACGAGGCGGCACCCGATGTCGCCGACGACGCGGCCGCGGCCTGCGAGACCGCTCGCGTCGCCTTCCACGAGTCGCTCGAGGGAGACGACGCGTTCGCTGTCCTCGCCGCCAATGCACGGCTGCGACCCGACGAAGCCGAGGTGCTCGCCGTGCTCTCGACCGCCGAGGCCGACATGCACTGCCGACGACTCGTCACCACGATTCACGGCGACACGCACACCGACCGCTTGACCCTCGGCGCACTGTCGCTCGTCTTCGCCGGGTCCCATCCCGGCCCGCTCACGCTCACCTACAGCGGCGCGCTGCAACGGTCGGCGTTCGTCGACGTCGGCGAGGCCGGTCCCTGGACCGATCACATCGTGGCCGTGCGCGAGGACGTCATCTGGTCCCTGCTCGGCGACGCGTCACCCGGTCCCGACCTTCCCATCGGGGTCGAGTACTTCGATGCCGCAGGCCACGTCGTCGACGCGGCACCCATCGAGACCTCCGATGACCTCGTCGTCGTGACCGGACCCGACCGGATGCGGTGTCGACAGGTGGGAGCCAGACACGCCGGCAGCGATCGGTTCGTGTGCGTCGTCGCCCCGTTGAACGACACCGAATGGGCAGCGGTCGTACGCGAAGCCACCATCACCGGGCGCGGCATCATGGTCGACATCGTCGACTCGGTGGACACCGCGAGCCGACGGTGGCTCGACCGGTCCACCCACCTGGTCTGGGTGCTGCTGGCTCGCACCGCCCCGCCGATCGACCAACTCCCACATCGTCAGTGGACCGAGGTGGTCGCTGCCGCTGACGAACCCACCGACGAGGAATGGGCATCGACGTTCGGGCCGGACATCGACCGCACACATCGCCTCACCTACGATCAGATGCACCGAGTACAGCGCACGCGGGCGGCCGTCGGTGGCGACATCGACGCCGCGGTGCGGCGCCTCGCCAGCGGCCCCTTGGAACAACTGACACGACGCATCGCGCCGACGCGCACGTGGGACGACATCGTGCTCAGCCCAGCCCGGCTCGCGCTCCTGCAGTCGGTCGTCGACCGGTACCAGCACGCTCACCTGGTGTACGACCAGTGGGGGTTCGCCGCGACCCCGTCACGCGGGCTGGTGGCACTCTTCTCGGGCCCTTCCGGCACGGGCAAGACGTTGGCCTCGGAGATCATCGCCGGCGCGCTGGGACTCGACGTGTTCAAGCTCGACCTGTCCTCGGTCGTCAGCAAGTACATCGGTGAGACCGAGAAGAACCTCGAGCAGATCTTCGACGCTGCGAGCGCTGGCAACATGGTGCTCTTCTTCGACGAGGCCGACTCGTTGTTCGGCAAACGTTCCGAGGTCCGCGACGCTCGCGATCGGTACGCCAACATCGAGGTGTCGTACCTGCTGCAACGTCTGGAGGCCTACGACGGACTGGTGGTGCTCGCGACCAACTTCGAGAAGAACGTCGACGAGGCCTTCCTGCGCCGCATCCACGTGCGCGTCGAGTTCGCCATGCCGGGCGCTCCCGAACGGCTCGCGATCTGGGAGACGAACCTGCCGTCCGATGCCCCCGTCGACGGGGTCGACCTCGAGTGGTTGTCGAACCAGTTCGAACTCTCCGGCGCGTCGATCCGCAACGCCGTGGTGCACGCAGCATTCGCTGCGGCATCAGCGGGCACGGACATCACGATGGAAGCCGCGGTGCGCGGCGTGGCCGCCGAGTTCCGCAAGGGCGGGCGCCTGCTCAAGCCCAAGGACTTCGGGGAGTACTTCGAGCTCGTCGATCCGACCGGTTGAACCTCACCGTCGAGTGCCACCGTCGATCGTCACCGTCGATCGTCAGCGCCGATCGTCACGGTGCGTCGCCGTCGACGGAGACGGCCGGTCACCAGTCGGTGGCGATGTACTGCGTCTCGCAGAACTCGTAGATCCCCTCCGACGCTCCTTCACGTCCGATGCCCGACTGCTTCATCCCACCGAACGGCGCTGCCGGATCCGACACCGCGCCACGATTGAGGCCGACCATGCCGGCCTGGATCCGTTCGCTCACGGCGAGCCCCCGACGCAGGTCCTGGGTGTAGACGTACGCAGCGAGGCCCATCTCGGTGTCGTTGGCCATCGAGATCATCTCGTCGGTGTCGTCGAAGGTGATCACCGGTGCCACCGGACCGAAGATCTCGTTCCTGGTGATGTCCAACGCCGGGGCGACGTTGCCGAGCACCGTGGGTCGGTAGAAGTGACCCGGGCCGTCGACGGCCCCGCCCCCGAGCGCGATGGTGGCGCCGCCATCGGTCGCGGTGGTGACGAGTTCGTTGATCGACGCGACGGCCTTGGCGTTGATCATCGGTCCGCAGGTGACCCCCTCGTCCAGACCGCTGCCGAGGCGGATGTCGCCCATCGCCGCGGCGAGCATCGCGGTGAACTCGTCGGCGACCCTCGCGTGCACCAGGAACCGGTTGGCTGCGGTGCACGTCTGCGCGGAGTGGCGCATCTTGGCGACCATCGCTCCCTGCACCGCCTGCTCCAGGTCGGCATCGTCGAACACGACGAACGGGGCGTTCCCACCGAGTTCCATGACCGTCTTCAGCACCCGATCGGCCGCCCGCTTCAACAACGTGATGCCCACCTCGGTCGAGCCGGTGAACGACACCATGCGTGTCGCTGGGTGATCCACGGCGGCGTCGAACCAGTCACCCGAGTGCTGCGTCGGCACGATGTTGACGACGCCCGCGGGTACGCCGGCCTCGAGGAGGAGCTCGCCGATCCGCAGCGCGGTGAGTGGCGTCTCGCGCGGTGGCTTGATCACCGCGGCGTTGCCCGCCGCGAGCGCCGGCGCGAGTTTGCGGGTGATCATCGCTGCCGGGAAGTTCCACGGCGTGACGATGACGACGACGCCGACCGGGGGGTGATGGACCACGATCCGATTGGCCCCCGACGGAGCGACGCCCAGCGAGCCGTGGATGCGAACGGCCTCCTCGGCGTTCCACCGGAAGAACTCCGCCGCGTAGGAGACCTCACCTCGGGCATCGGCCAGGGGCTTGCCGTGTTCGAGTGTGATCAGGCGCGCGAGTTCGTCGGTGTGATCGACGAGCAACATCCACGCCCGCCGAAGGATCTCGCTGCGCTCGCGCGGTGCGGTGGCCGCCCAGCGGTGCTGCGCCTCCGCGGCGGATTCGCAGGCGGCGGTCGCGTCCGCTGGTGAACCGGCCGCCACGGAGGCGATGACCTCCTCCGTCGCCGGGTTCTCGACGTCGATGCGCTCCGACGCGGATCCGTCACACCACTCGCCACCGATCAACAACTGGGTCTGCATGTGCACATCATGCACCGTCGGGGACCACCACAAACTCGCGCCGGTCGACACGCGCTGCCGGCGGGTCGCCTGGGTCGTGCGATCATCCGATGATGGCTCGCGAGTACCAGTTCCCGTACCCCACTGCCGAGGCCGAACGGGAGCACCCGTTCGAGGTGTTGCCGTTCCAGCGACGACCGCTCGCGGAGATGCGACAACGGGCTGCGGAGTTCCTCGCCGAGGCCGACGCTCGACGCAGTGTGCGCATGCTGTCCGACGACCCGGTCCCGATCGATCTCGTCGAAACGGCGGTTCGCACGGCGTCGACCGCACCGTCGGGCGCCCACCAACAGCCCTGGACATTCGTGATCACCGGCGACCCGGAGGTGAAGCGTCGGATTCGCGAGGCGGCCGAGGCCGAGGAGCGCACGAACTACCTCGACAACCGGATGAACCCGGAATGGCAGCGGGCGCTCGCCCCGCTGGGGACCGATCACCACAAGGAGTTCCTCGAGATCGCTCCGTGGATCGTGGTGCTGTTCGAGCAACGCTTCGGTCTCGACGATCAGGGAGAACGACTCCATCACTACTACGTCAAGGAGAGCGTCGGGATCGCGGCCGGGATGTTCATCACCGCGCTGCACCACATGGGGCTGGCCACGCTGACGCACACGCCGACCCCGATGGCGTTCCTGTCGACGTTGCTCGATCGACCCGCCAACGAACGACCGTCGATCCTGTTCCCGATCGGCTTCCCGGTCGACGGGTGCAAGGTGCCGACGCTCCGACGCAAGTCGCTCGACGAGGTCCTCGTCCGCCGTTGACCGGCCATGACCGGCGTTCGCGCGGCCCGATCACGCCAGCGGTCGGGCGCCAGACGTACCCCTGCGTCAGAGACGGCGGATGTCGGGGTTGACCGCTCTCGGTCCGCGCCGTGGCGGTCCGACACCAGCGGTGTACAGCAGCCGGATGACCCGTTGACGGTGCCCGGCCCACGGCGCCAGGTGCTCACACATCAACTCGTCGCCACCCTCATCGGCTGGTACCCGCCGAGCATCACCGGTGAATGCGTAGTTGACCATCGTCGGCAAGCCGTAGTCGCGCAGCACGATCGTGTCCGGGTCGCCCAGGCTGGTCCCGATCACCGAGGTCGCCGTCCACAATCCGAGTCCGGGCAACGCGGTGAGCCGACGCAGCGCCTCCTCCGGCGACATCCCGACCGCCTCCTCGAGACGGTTCGAGCGTTTGGCCGCGGTGACGATCGCGTCGGCGCGGTGCCGATCGACGTTGAACCGATGGAACTCGACGTACGACTTCGTCGCGACCACATCGGGCGTCGGCGGCATGCGGAGGTCGCACGGGCCCGGCGCTGCTTCACCCCAGGCCACCACGAGGCGCGTCCAGCTCTTGACCGCCTCCTGCACGGTCACCCGTTGACCGAGGAGGACGAGCAGCAGTTCCTGCCAGATCACGCCGCCGGCAGCGAGATGCATGCCCGGGTGCCGTCGCCACAGTTCCGCGATCCGCGCATTCGGGGTCGGGTCGAAGCCGGACGGATCATCGTGCAACCCGAGCCAGTGCGGCGCTCGGTCGAGCAGCCAGTCGGCGCCGTCGCCCCATGCCTCCGCCGTCGTGGAGCCCGACGACTCCCACGTGAGGCGCATCGTTCCGGGGCCAGCGGGCGTGAGAACGGCTTTGGCGAACGTGTTCCGGCTCCAGCGATGCGATGGGTCGCGCGAGTAGACGCCGAGCGGACGCATGGTCGATCGCACGTCGATCGCGGTGGTGTCGAATGTTCGGCGCAGCGTCATCGCCGCCACGCCATGCTGCCTCGCCGAGGGTCAGGCGCCGACGAGCGCACGCCAGTCGGCGGGGTACGCCGCGGTGACCTGTGCGGGCGTCATCCGAAGCGTCGACTCGGGAGGCATGTCAGCGACCACACGGCCCTCGGCGTAGTGGTGCGTGACGAGGCGCAGCCCTTCGAACAGCGGACCTCGGAGTTCGACGAGTTCCGCCGGAGGCTGCTCGTCGTAGAACCCCCAGATCGTGAAGGCGATCGTCAGATCGTGCACGACGGGCGCCCTCGAGAACATCGAGGCCCGGCGGGTGGCGACACCGAGGCAGCCACGAATCACGTCGTCGGGGTGTTCGGTCCCCTGGAGCTTCAGCTTCGGTCGCAACTGCGCGGCGATCCGCAGCGCGAATCCCTGATCGGGACCGGGGTCACCGAGACCGGGCCCCGTCGGCTGGAACCCCTCGATCTCGCCGGGGCGATTCGGCTGCCACGACTCGGGGACGTGGTCAGGCGATGCGTAGGAGCGAGGGTGACCGGTGGGTGATACGGGGGCGAACTTTGGTGCGGCCATCGGTGCACTTTCTATCAGTCGGCATGTCGCGGTTCCGCAGCACGATGCCGTGCCACGTGGACGGCGAACCGGGTGGGGTGAGCGGCGGGGTCAAGACGTGGCGCGAAGCGACCGGTGGAGCAGGCCGTAGACGAGGCTGTCCTCCAGGGCTCGCCAGGACGCTTCGATGATGTTCGGGCTGACGCCGATGGTCGTCCAGTCGCGGGTTCCGTCGGTGGCCGACAGCAGCACCCGTGTCGTGGATCCCGTGGCGCTCGCTCCGTCGAGGATGCGCACCTTGAAGTCCGTGAGGTGGATCTCGTCGAGCTCGGGCAGCATCGCCCCGACCGCCAGACGCAGCGCGGAGTCGATCGCGTTGACCGGGCCGTTGCCCTCGGCCGCCCAGACCTTGCGCTCGGCGTCGTCACCGTCGCCGACCCACACCTTCACGGTGGCTTCGGTCGTGAAGTCGCCGCCGGGAAGCTCGTCGGTGATCACCCGCATCGACTCGACCCGGAAGAACTCCGGGACCTGCCCGGCAGCACGACGCATGAGCAGTTCGAGCGAGGCGTCCGCGGCTTCGAAGTGGTAGCCCTCGTGCTCGAGGCGCTTCAGGTCGTCGACGACCTCGTTGATCGCTGCTCCGTCGAGTTCGATGCCGATCTCGTCGGCCTTCATCTGGATCGTGGCACGGCCTGCCATCTCCGACACGACGAAGCGGGTGCCGTTGCCGACGAGCTCCGGGTTGACGTGCTCGTAGGCGTCCTTCGCTCGCACGATCGCCGAGACGTGGAGACCGGCCTTGTGTGCGAACGCCGACGAACCGACGTACGGGGCCTGCGGGTTGACGGCGCGGTTCAAGGTCTCCGCCACGTGGTGGCTCACCGATGTGAGTCGCTCGATGCGTCCCTCGGGCAGACACTGGTAGCCGAGCTTGAGCTGCAGGTTCGGGATCACGGTGCTGAGG
>JBAWHL010000264.1:0-8606 GCA_049593815.1 Ilumatobacteraceae bacterium
GTACCGGACCGATCGCTTCGAGGGTTGGGAGCGGCAGCCGGCCGAGGTCGGCCCGGTGTTGTTCAGCAACTCCTCGCCGACCTACGCCAACCTCCGCGCGATCGATGGCGGCGGCGACAGTGGTGGCGGCATGTCCACCGGCCTCCTGATCGGGCTGATCGTGATCGGCATCGCCGTCATCGGCGGCGGTGCGTACTTCGTGACCCGGTCCCGCGCCGGGGCCGACGACCGCGAGTAGAGCCGTTCGGTGCGGGCACGTTTCGTCGTCGGCAAGGTCGCGGGTTCGCTCGCCACCTTGGCGTTCGTGCTCGTCATCAACTTCTTCCTGTTCCGAGTCGTCAACGACGACCCGACCGGATCGATGTTCCGGGGCCGCAACATGAGCCCCGAGCAGATCCAGCGGCGGCGCGAACAGTTCAACCTCACCGGCAGCAAGTTCGAGCAGTTCGTCGCGTACGTCCGCCAGACCGCGCGCGGAAACCTCGGCGACTCGTTCCTGAGCAACCGTCCGGTGGCCACCGAGATCCGCGAGGCGATCTGGCCGACGGTGATGCTCGTGGGCACGGCGACGGTGCTGGCGATGCTCATCGGCATCACCCTCGGGATCTTTGCCGGCTGGCGGCGCCGCAGCCGGTTCGATGCCGCATCGACGTCGTTCTCGATGTTCACCTATTCGGTCCCGGACTTCTGGCTCGGAATGTTGCTGCTCGCGTTCTTCGCGGTGCGCCTCGGATGGTTCCCGACGGGAGGGTTCGAAGATGCGGGAAGCACGGCATCGGGACTGCCGGCCCTGCTCGACCAACTGCATCACATGGTGCTGCCGGCCATGACGCTGACGCTGGCCTACATCGGTGAGTACATGATCGTGATGCGGTCGTCGATCCTCGACACCGTCCGAGAGGACTACTTGCAGCTGGCGCGGGCGAAGGGCCTGCGTGACGCCGAGGTACGCACCCGTCATGCCGTCCCGAACGCCCTGCTGCCCGTGGTCAGCCTGTCGGCGCTCAACTTCGGTTTCATCCTCTCGGGCTCCATCGCCGTCGAGGCGATCTACTCCTGGCCCGGCCTCGGCCAGGCCACCCTCGAGGCGATCAGGGGGCCCGACTTCCCGATGCTCCAAGGGCTCTTCCTGTTGTTCAGCGCGTCGATGATCATCGCCAACCTGGCGGTCGACCTGCTCTACGGATTCGTCGATCCACGGGTGGGTGGGCGATGAGCGCCACGCCGGTCACGTACTCCCCGAGGGCCGCGACGTGGGCCCGGCGCCGCTCCTCGGTCGTCGACGTCGTGTCGCGGCTGCGGCACGATCGTCTGGCGCTGGCCGGCGTCATCGTGCTGGCAGCGTTCATCGCGATGGCCGTGTTCGCTCCGCTGATCAGTCCGCGGTCCGGACTCAGCGCCGTCGACTCGATCGACAACCCGGCGTGGGCGACGCCGAGCCTCGACTACCCGCTCGGCACCGACAACCTCGGCCGTTCCGTGGCTGCCCAGTTCGTGTGGGGAGCTCGAGTCAGCCTCTTCGTCGGTTTTGCCGCAACCCTGCTGACGGTCACGATCGGATCGCTCGTCGGGCTCGTCGCGGGCTTCTTCGGGAAGTGGACCGACGCCGTACTGATGCGGCTCACCGACTGGTTTCTCGTGATCCCGTTCCTGCCGTTCGCGATCGTGCTCGCCACGGTGTTGTCACGCTCGGTCTGGAACATCGTGTTCGTGATCGGGGTGACGTCGTGGCCGTCGACCGCACGGCTCGTTCGCGCCCAGGTCCTCACGGTCAAGCAGCGCCTCTACGTCGACCGTGCTCGGGCCCTCGGCGCGAGCCGCACCCACATCGTCGGTCGGCACATCCTCCCCAACGTGGCCCCGCTGATCCTCGCGAACGTCACGCTCGCCGTGCCGATCTCGATCCTCACGGAGACGACCCTCGCCTTCCTCGGGCTCGCCGACCCCAACCAGACGTCGTGGGGCAAGACGCTCGAGGAGGCCTTCGGCGCGGGCGCCATCAGCCGCGACGCGTGGTGGTACTACATGCCCGCCGGCCTCGGCATCGTCGCGGTGGTGTTGGCGTTCACGCTCTTCGGCCGTGCCCTCGAGGAAATCCTCGATCCCCGGCTGCGGATGGGTGGGCGATCACGATGAGCCTGCTCGAACTGCGTGACCTGCGGGTCACCTATCGCGGCGAACAGGGCGACGTCCCCGCGGTGCGCGGCGTCAATCTCACGATCGGTCCGGGCGAGACGGTGGGCCTGGCGGGAGAGTCGGGCTGCGGCAAGTCGACCGTCGCCGGGGCGGTGCTGCGACTGCTCCCGAAGGACACGCTCGTCGAGGGCGAGGTGCTGCTCGGCGGCGAGGACGTGTACGCGATGAAGCCCGGACGGCTTCGCGCGGTCCGGTGGACGGGCGCCGCCATCGTGTTCCAAGGTGCATTGCACTCGCTGAACCCGGTGCAGCGAGTCGGCGCACAGATCGAAGAGGCGATCCTGCAGCATGCCGGCACGGGCGGGCCGGACCGGCGCGGCGCCCGTCGTCGAGTCGCCGATCTGCTCGAGCGCGTGGGACTCCGCGCCGATCGTGCACGTTCGTACCCACACCAGATGTCGGGCGGTCAACGCCAACGAGTCCTGATCGCGCTGGCGCTCGCATGCGAGCCCGATCTGCTGATCGCCGACGAACCGACGACGGCACTCGATGTGATGGTCCAGGCCCAGATCCTCGAGCTCCTCGCCGAGCTGCAACGCGATCGAGGGCTGGGAATGCTCTTCATCACCCATGACCTGTCGGTCTTGAGCACGACGTGTGAGCGCCTCGTGGTGATGTACGCCGGACGGGTCGTCGAGGACGGTCCGAGCCACGACGTGTTCGGGACGCCCGAGCATCCGTACAGCCGGTCGTTGTCCCAGGCGTTCCCGACGATCGGTGACCCGGCGTCGCGCATGGCGCCGTCGGGTCTTCCGGGCGATCCGCCCGATCCGACCGACCTGCCGCTCGGTTGCCCGTTCCATCCGCGTTGCGACGTCGCGATCGACGCCTGCTCCACGATCGACGTCGAGTTGCGGCCCGTCGGTGTCGGCCGCTCGGCGGCCTGTGTCCACGTCGAGGTGACATCGTGACCATCCACACCGATCCCAGTGATTCGACGGTCGTGGCGCCACTCCTCGAACTCCGCGGCGTCGAGGTGACCTTCGATGGTGGCCGCCGGGGGAGCGACGTCGTGAGGGCGGTCGACGGTGTCGATCTCGATGTCGCTCCCGGCGAGGTGTTGGCACTCGTCGGGGAGTCGGGCTGTGGCAAGACGACGCTGATCCGGTCGATCCTCGGACTCGAGCGGGCCTCGGCCGGAACCGTCGTCTTCGACGGTGCGACGGCCACCGGCAGCGAGCGTGCGGCGCGGGCGTTGCGGCGGCGCGTCCAGATGATCTTCCAGGACCCGACCGGCGCGCTCAACCCGCGCCATTCCATCTACGAGGCCGTCGCCGAAGGAATCCGCATCCACGACGTCCCCGGTCGCGAGGCCGACCTGGTCGCGGAGGCGTTGTCACGAGCAGGCCTGCGTCCACCCGAGCGATACATGGCTCGCTTTCCCCACGAGGTGTCCGGGGGACAGCGCCAGCGGGTGTTGATCGCCGGGGCGATGGTGCTGAGCCCGCAGTTGCTGCTCGCGGACGAGCCGGTGGCCTCGCTCGACGCGTCGATCCGCGGTGAGATCCTGGCCTTGATGCGCGCCCTCGTCGACGACACCGGGATCTCGATCGTCGCGGTCACCCACGACCTCGGTCTGGCGTGGAACATCGCCGACCGCATCGCCGTCATGTATCTCGGTCGCATCGTCGAGGTCGGCCCGGCCGAGGAGGTGCTCGCCGATCCGCAGCACCCGTACACCAAGGCCCTGCTGTCGGTCGTGCCGGAGGCGGATCGCCTCGATCAGCAGATCCTCGTCGGCGAGACACCCGACCCCTCGAACATTCCGGCCGGGTGTCGCTTCCACCCACGTTGCCCGGTCGTCGCCTCCGGTGAGGCGCAGCTCCTGGGGATCCTCGATCGCTGCCGCGGGGTCGACGTGCCGTTGACGAACGTGGCGTCGGACAGGCAGGTCGCCTGCCACGCGGTCACTCCGGTCGCGTTGGCTGCTGACTGAGGCGATAGATCGCGAGCGCCGCAGCGACAGCGAGCAACGCGAGCGTCGACACCATCCCGACGGTGGTGACCGCATGCGGAACGGTGGTGGTCGCCCCGGGGTTGCGGTCGGCGATGCCGACGGGCCTGTCGCCGAGTTCGATGAGTGAACTGATCCACATCCAGGCCGCCACGCTGACGCCTCCGACCGCGAGGCCGAGTCCGTACGCCCGCACGATCAGCATGCCGACGACCCCGGCGAGCGCGATCAGCGCGATCTGACCCAGCCGGCCGGCGAAAAACGCGGTGGGCAGGTCGCGGTCGGGATCGGTGGACCGGAAGTTGTCGGCGAACGAGGCATTCCCGACCGGCACCATCGGCCCGGCGGCGAGGATGACGGCGGCGACCGCGGTCAGCGCGGCGACGAGTGGGTTGAGCGCCAGTCGTCGACCGCTGCCGATCCAGCGCATCGACGCGAGAAAGACGAGGACGCCGATGATGCCGATCCCGACGACGAGCCACCAGCCGAGGTCACGGGTGACGCGCAGCGTGAACGATTCAGGTGACGTGCGTGTGATCGATTCGGCGATGGCGATCGGGAACTCGGCGAGCCCGATCGTCAGCCCGGCCCAGCCGGCGATGGCGAGCCCGCCGCCGCCCGCGAGGCCCGCACCCCAACGAAGACCGAAGCAGGCGAGCAGCGAGCCGATGACCATCACGGCCACGCCGACGAATCCGGCCAGCCCCAGGTTGCTGCCGAGTTCCTCGAGGCCACGGGTGCCCGTGACGATGCCCGACGTGGGGCGAGTCGTGCGGATGTCGATGACGTCGGCGACGATCGCCATCAACGTGGCGGCTGCACCGAACAGGGCGAGCAGGAAGATGACGCGGAGCCGGAACGGCTCGCGGGGTGTCGGATACTCGGAGAACTCGTCGTGTCCGTCGAAGATCGCCGGCATCTCGGTGATCGGCATCTCGGCGGTGGTCGGTGCGGTCGGCGAGACGAGCATCTCGTCGGTCTGCATCACGTTGTCGGGCGCCGCGTCGGTCAGCACGTTGTTGGCCGTGATGCTGTCGGCGGAGACGTCGTCGGTCGGCGCGTCGTCGGTCAGCATCTGGATGTCTTCGAGCGCGACGATCGGTGTCGTTCCGACGCGGGTGTCGGTGGTCGGCGGTGGCAACACGTCGACCGGCTCGGTGTCGAGATCGGCGTCGATCGTCGTCGCGGGTTCGACCTCGGCGGACGGTTCGACCGCTGCATCGGTGGCAGCGGGTGCATCGGGCGTCGTGTCGGTGGTGTCGTCGGCGATGTGCTCGTGGTCGGTGCCGTCGTGGTCGGTGTCGTCGAAGGTCGTCTCGTCGGCGGTCGTCTCGACGGCCTCGATCTCTTCGGCGCCGCCGGCATCGTCGGAGGTCGCAGCGACGACCTCGATCTGCGCGGTGTCGAGGTCGGTACCGATGGTCGAGGCAGGGTGCAGCGCGAGGCCACACTCGTGACAGAACTTCTGGTGCTCCGAGGCCTCGACCCCGCAGCTCGGACACTGCATGGCCCCGACTGTACGAGATGGCGGCCCCGTGATCACGCCGTTGTGGGTCGCGTCGGTGAGAATGGTCCCGTGGCAGGCCGGTTTGCACCATCGCCGACGGGCGACCTTCATCTCGGCAATCTCCGCACCGCTGCGGTCGCATGGTTGTCCGCGATGTCGCAGGGCCTCGACTTCCTCGTGCGGATGGAAGACCTCGACCGTCACCAATCGAGTCTCGAACACGAACGGTCTCAGTTGGCCGATCTTGCCGCAATCGGTGTCACGTGGACCGGGGAGGTCGTGCGACAGAGCGATCGCTTCGCCCGATACGACGCGGCGATCGCCGTCCTGGAGGCCCGCGGGCTCGTCTACGAGTGCTTCTGCAGCCGCCGCGAGATCCGTGAGGAGGTCGCCGCGGCCGCGAGCGCCCCACATGGCCCGCCGGGTTCGTATCCCGGCACGTGTCGCGACCTCGGCGAAGCCGAGCGTGCCGCGCGGCAGGCGAGCGGTCGGCGCCCTGCGCTGCGACTCCGATCCGACGGTCGAACGGTGGGATTCGTCGACCAGGTCGCCGGACCGTTCGAGGGCGTTGTCGACGATGTCGTGCTGCGACGCAACGACGGCGTGCCCGCCTACAACCTGGCGGTGGTCGTCGACGACGCCGCGCAAGGGGTGACCGAGGTGGTGCGCGGTGACGACCTCCTGGAGTCCACGCCGCGACAGATCCACCTGCAGGACCTGCTCGGCCTCCCACGGCCGTCGTATCTGCACGTGCCGCTCGTCCTCGATGACGATGGGGAACGGTTGGCGAAGCGCAAGGGCGACCCGACGACGCTGGCGGAATTGGCGGTCGACGACGTGTCCCCGTCGGCGGTCGTCGAGTGGATCGCCCGCTCGCTCGACCTGGCCGACGCCGAGGAATCCGTCCAGTTGGCGGCCCTCGTCCCACGGTTCGACGTGGCCCGTCTCCCCCGCGCTGCGTGTCCACGACCGACCCGCTGGCCACACGGAGATCGAGCGATGCCACGAGAATCGCGGCCATCCTGACACGACCACGGTCAACACCGTTATGCTCACGGACTGTGGTTGGAGAACGTCGTCGCGCAATGATCGGCACCATCGTGGTGTTCGGGCTCGCTGCGATCGTCGGGTGCTCCACTGCGGTCACGAGCGGTTCCGGTTCCGGTGGCGCGTCAGCCGCTCCGGACACGACCATCGTCGACACGACCGAAGCCACCACGACGACCACCACGACGCTGGCGCCCACGACGACCACCGAGGCCCCGACGACCACGGCCGAGCCCACGACCACGCTCCCGCCGACCACCACGCTGCCGGCGAACATCATTCCGGTTGCCGTGGTCGATCCGCCCTTGCAGGCAGTGGGCGGCAACAGCGGTGGCGAGACCACCCGCATCCAGAACCGGCTCCTCGAACTCGGCTTCTGGGTTCAGTCTGCCGACGGCCAGTACGGCCTGACCACGCGTCAGGCCGTGATGGCCTTCGAGAAGTACATGGGGTTCGAGGCCGATGGCAAGGTCGACCAGCGCACCGCCGACGGTCTCACCGCGATGACACTGCGTCCGGTGGCTCGGGCGAACTCCGGCACGCTCATCGAAGTCGACAAGGCCAAGCAGCTGCTCTACTTCGTCATCGACGGCCGCACCGAGTGGATCCTGAACACGTCGACCGGCAACGGCGAGTCGTACACCGAGGCCGACCAGAACACGCCGGGCGAAGTGATCACCGGTGTCTCACTCACACCGAGCGGCCTCCACAAGGTCAACCGCGAGCGTCCCGAAGGCTGGTGGGAAGGCGATCTCGGCGAGATCTACCGCCCCAAGTACTTCGTCGGCGGCGTCGCGGTACACGGCAGCAACAGCATCCCGAACTACCCGGCCTCCCACGGATGTGTGCGGGTCAGCGTTCCGGCGATGGACTGGATCTGGGACAGCGGCATCATGCCGATGCGCACCCCGGTCTGGGTGCACGACGGCGCCTGAGCGCATCTGAGACCGGCTGATCGGGCCGGGGCTGGTCGCCTCTGGGAGACTGCGACGCATGTTGCCAGTGATCGGTGAACTCCGTCCGTGGACCGACCCCCAGGTGGTGTCGCTGCACCGTCTCGACATGTCTCCGCCTGCCGCGGTCCACGTCGACGACGCCCGCGACGCAGCGTCGACCAGCTGGCGACGGTCACTTGACGGACGATGGGACTTCCGCCTGTTCGAATCCCCCGACGCCGTTCCCGCCTCGGCCATCTCGCGTCCGGTGAACACCACATGGCGCAAGGTCTCGGTCCCCGGCAACTGGACGCTTCAGGACGTCGGTGACCTGCCGCAGTACACGAACGTGCGCATGCCCTTCCACGGCCCGCCGCCTCGGCTGCCCGAGCACAACCCGACCGGGGTCTATCGCCGGCAGGTGACCATTCCGAAACGGTGGAACGGACGCCAGATCATCGTGCACATCGGGGGTGCCGAGAGCGTGCATGCGGTGTACGTCAACGGCGACTTCGCCGGGTACGGCACCGACAGCCGTCTCGCGAGCGAATACGACATCTCCGAGTTCGTGGACGCGGGAACCAACGAGATCGCGATCGTGGTGTCGCGCTGGAGTGCACACAGCTACATCGAAGACCAGGACCAGTGGTGGATGGCGGGGCTGCACCGTGAGGTGTTCGTCGAGGCGCGTGCGCCCATCCACGTCACGTCGTTGGCCTGCGACGCGGGTCTCGTCGGGGAGGACGGCGTGGTGCGCGTGGCTGCGACCGTCGGCGGCGTCGCGCCGCCCAGCGACGGTTGGACGGTGCGGTTCCACCTCGAGACGATCCGCGGTCGTCGGATCGGTCGCCGGGTCACCTCGCCGGTACCCCACCGCTTCGCCACGCCATACCTGTTCTCCGGGCACGACGCCGTGGCGACCCTGACCGTGCCCGCCGTCCAACGGTGGTCGGCAGAGTCGCCGACC
>JBAWHL010000265.1:0-1870 GCA_049593815.1 Ilumatobacteraceae bacterium
GAGTGAACTCGGCGCACGGCATCGACGCCCGTACCGTGCGCGTGATCGCCGACCACGCCAGCGATGTGTTGCCCCGGCTCCTCGAGCGGCTCGGCGCGATCGACGTCGGAGTCCGCGAGTCGGGAGAGGTGCCGGTCGACTGGGACGAGACCTTCATCGCCCTCGTCGGAGAGCGAGCAGCGGCATGAGCGCGCCCGCGACCGTCGACGAGCAGGCCGCGCCGCCATCCGCAACGGCCACGCCGGCCTCCGCCACCGCGGCCCCGCCACGTCGAGTCAGACGTCTGGTCCAGGTCGGCGGCTTCGTCCGCAAGGAGATCGTCGCGGTCCTCCGCCAGCCGCGCCTGCTGCTCGTGCTGGTTGTCGGCCCCTTCCTCATCCTGCTGCTGTTCGGCGTCGGATACGACCAGCAACAGTCGGTGCTGCGCACGGCGTTCGTCGGCCCCGCGGATTCGATCTACGAGGACTCACTCGACCAGTTCACCGACGAGCTCGAGCAGTACGTCGAGAGCGCCGGCTACTCCGACGACCTCGTCGAGGCCGAGCAACGCCTGCGCGACGGCGAACTCGATGCCATCGTCGTGTTCCCGGCAGACCCGATCGATGCCGTGCTCGCTGGTGAACAGGCGAGCATCACCGTGCTCCACGACAAGATCGACCCGATTCAGCAGGTCGCGGTGGAGGTGTCCTCGCAGGTGGCGGTCATGGAACTCAACGCCCGCATTCTCGAAGAGGTCGTGGGCCGCGCCCAGCGCACCCTGATCCCGGTCGCCGACTCGATCGCGCTCGCCAGCAGCCAACTCGACACGCTGTCGAACGCGGTCGACGCCGACGACGTGGAGCAGGCCACGGCGGCACTCGGCGAGCTCGACCAGTCGACGGGTGACATCGATGCGATCGCCGAGACGACGCTCGAACTGGCACAGAGCCTCCGAGCCGACGAGGCGACGATCTCGTCCCTCACCGAGCTGCGCGACGAGACCAACACGCTCGCCTCGAGCGTCGGCGGGATGGATCCAGCGTCGGTGAACGCCACCGACGTCGACGAACTGCGCGCGCAGCTCACCGAGGTCGACACGGTCACGCAGACGGCAGCGACGATCGATCCTGGTGTCGCGGTGCGACCGTTCACGAGCGACACCGCCAACCTGCAACGTGAGCCGGTGAGCACGAACGACTACTTCGCTCCCGCTGCGGTCGCGCTGCTGCTCCAGCACATGGTGTTGACGTTCGCGGCGATGAGCCTCGTCTCGGACCGCACGTTGGGCCTGTTCGAGGTGTTTCGCGTCGGTCCGATCGACGCGGGGCGGGTGCTCGTCGGCAAGTACCTGGCGTTCACGTTGGTCGGCGCCGCCGTCGGTGCCGCGCTGATCTCGTCGATGATCCATCTCCTCGACGTTCCGATGCGCGGTGCGATGGTGTGGTTGGTCGTCGGTGTCGCGGGTCTGCTCCTGGCATCGATCGGCTTGGGCATGATGTTGTCGCTCCTCGCCAAGACCGACGTCCAGGCGGTGCAGTTCTCCATGTTGGCCCTGCTCGCCGGACTCTTCTTCGGCGGGTTCTTCCTCGACCTCGACGCGTTCTCCTATCCGGTCAAGCTGCTGTCGTGGGCACTCCCGGTCTCCTATGGCATCCGGCTGCTCCGCGATGTCATGCTCCGTGGTGCCGATCCCAGCATCTACGACCTGGTCGGACTGGCTGCAACTACGCTCGCCTTCGGGCTCGCCGCTTGGTACCTCCTCCGGCGCCAATTGAGGATCCGATGAACTCGTCTCCACCGAACCCACCAGACACCGGCACCGACACCGGCACCGGCACAGCCGGCGCCGTGGCCGACCCCGACGCCGACCCGTCGACGGGTCGCTCGCGAC
>JBAWHL010000266.1:0-1834 GCA_049593815.1 Ilumatobacteraceae bacterium
ACGGCGTACTTCCCCTACCTCTCGGTCGCCTTCGGCGACGTCAAGAACGGCGGGACCTATCGGATCTACGATCACGGCGAGTACAACGTGGTCAACCCGATCGCCCGCGAGGACCTCGCGGAGTTCATCGTCAACCAGGTGCTCAACGACGACGCGATCGGCCGGGTTCTGCCGGTCGGTGGCCCGTGGAACGCCGACAACGCCGTCACGCTCAAGGACGCCGGCGAGATGATGTTCGAGCTCAACGCAAAGACCCCCAAGTGGGAGGTCGTGACGATGGCCAGCTGGGACAAGAAGATCGCCCGCCTCGCCCGGCTCTCCAAGCTCAGCAAGCAGCTCAAGCCGGTCGTGTTCTACCTCGAGGCAGCGAAGTACTGGTCGGTCGTCGACCACGTCGCGCCGGCCTACGGCAACCGCACCCTGAAGGGCTTCATGGAGAAGCTGATCGATCGGGACTTCCCGACCGGCAGCTACCGGGAGCGGATGCGGAGCGGCACGAACGTGATGCCGACCGACATCTGAGGATCCGCCTTCGTTAGGTTCGACCGGTGACGGACGAGCAACGCGGACAGGTCGATGGCGAGGACTGGTCCGGACGGGACCTGACCGGGGAGTCGTTTCGGCAGGTCACCTTCGTCGACGTCGATCTCGGCACGGTCACCAGCAGGGGTGCGGCCTTTGACGAGTGCACCTTCCGCGACGTCGACTTCCACGGCGCCCGGCTGAGCGACACCGCATTCTCGAACTGCACGTTCTCGGGCTCCTCCTTCTTCGACGTGCAGTTCGCCCGGTGCAAGCTCGCCGGGTCCACGTTCGACCGGTGCCGATTCCAGGGGCTGGTCGTCGAGGGCGGCAACTGGTCCTACGTCGGCCTGCGCGGCGCCGATCTCCGCAGGGCTCACCTCGAGGGCGTCGACCTGCGCGAGGCGGACGTGTCCGGCGCACGCTTCGACGACGCCGTGCTGCGGCGGGTCGACCTGCTCGGGGTGACGATGCACGAGACGTCGTTCCTCCGGGCCGACCTCCGCGGTTCGAACCTGGCCACGGTCGATCCGCTCACCGCACGGCTGAGTCGCGCGGTCGTCGACGTGGAGCAGTCGACGGTCCTGGTGGCGAACCTCGGGCTCGTGGTCGAGCCCGCCTAGCGCTTGGTGGCGATCAGCGCCGACGCGTCCGTGGCCACCATGACCTCGACTGCGGCGAAGCGTTCGTCGGTCAACCACTGCTCGCGCAGGGTGTCGACTCGTCCGTAGGTGATCGGCGGCCACATCTCGCAGGGGGGTGAAGTCGTCGAGCACGACGATGCCGCCCGCTTCGACGAGATCTGCGACCGAGTCCACGCTGATCTCGGTCGGCTCGCCCGAGTCGAGGAACAACAGCGAGAACGGCCCCTTGTCGAGCAGCGTCGACCAGTCCGCCGAGAGCACCTCGACCTGCGGGTCGTCGGCGAAGATCTCCGCTGCCGCGTCGGCCAGCTTGGCGTTCAGCTCGGCGGTGATGATCCGCGCGTCGCCGCGCACGCCTGAGCGCAGCCACGCCGTACCGACGCCGCACCCGGTGCCGAACTCCGCCATCGTGCCCTCGCGGGTGGCCGCCAACGCGGCCAGCAGCCGGCCGGTCTCGTTGCGGCAGAACCACACGTTTCCGGCCTTCCTGGACACGTCGAACGCGCGGGCGACGATGTCAGGGAGATCGGGGGAAGCACTCATGTGGCGAGTCTTCCATCTCGGGACGACCGTCTCGCATCGCGAACACTCTGTAAAATCCCATGGTCGTCCGTGACCTGCTGACGTACGGTGATCTCACCATGCGGAGCGTCAACGTACTTATTGAC
>JBAWHL010000267.1:0-3015 GCA_049593815.1 Ilumatobacteraceae bacterium
GGGTACCGGAGCTTCCACACCTTCACCGAGGGCACCAACCTGCTGGCGTGGCTGTTCCGCATCATGACCAACACCTACATCAACTCGTACCGGGCCAAGCAGCGCCGGCCGGACGAGACCGACCTCGGCGACTACGAGGACCTCTACCTCTACAAGAATCTGAGCACGCTGCAGAACGCCGGCATCGGCCGCTCGGCCGAGGAGTCGTTGATGGAGATGCTGCCCGATGACGAGGTCAAACAAGCGCTCGAAGACCTGCCGGACAACTTTCGTCTCCCGGTCATCCTCGCCGACGTCGAGGGCTTCGCGTACAAGGAGATCGCCGAACTTCTCGACATTCCGATCGGCACGGTCATGTCGCGTCTGCACCGGGGAAGAAAGGCGATGCAGAAGACGTTGCACGACTATGCCCTGCAACGTGGACTCGTCTCGGGGCAGAAGAGCTGACCCATGAACGACGACACCAATCCCGCCACCGACACCGGGGCCACCACCGGACCCGACACCGGCACGGCCGTCACGCCAGACTGCAAGGAGACGATCCGCGAGCTCGACGTGTTCCTCGACGGCGAGATCTCCGACGAGCAACGTGACGCGATCCGCGCCCATCTCGACGGATGCATGGACTGCCTCGGCGCCTTCGACTTCCACGCCGAACTCAAGCAGGTCATCGCCAAGAAGTGCCAGGACGACGAGATGCCTGCCGACCTGCTCAGCAAGATCGAACGGTGCTTCGGGACCGACTTCGACGGCGACGGCACGATCGGCTGAAACCCCGACCGGCCGCGTGGCCACCGCGCCGCCACCAGGTCGCCACCGCGTCGCCACCAGGTCGTCACCAGGTCGCCACCAGGTTGCCCACCATCGTCCCCCACGGCGCTGACATCGCGATGACGCCGCGGGTTTCGTCGGTCGGCCCAGCGAGGCGTTAGCCTCACGATCATGCTCGCAGCGAATGTCTGGCACTGGTGGATCGGCATCGCCCTGACGCTCGTCGTCGTGTTGGCGGTCGTCGCACTGGTCGGTTTCTATCTCGCCACCGTCACCGCGAAGAAGCATCCGAGCCGCAAGCAACAGCGTCACCAGCACTCGGACCTGTAGCTCCGGCAGCCCCGGGTCGGTGATCGGGATGCTCGAGATCTCTCAGCTCCTCGAATCCTGCACCTTTCCCAGCGCCGGCACCCCTGCGATCTGCGGCCTGTCCGGCGGTGCCGACTCCAGCGCCCTCGTCGCGTTGGCACTCGAAGCCGACTGCGTCGTCGAAGCGGTCCACGCCCACCATGGGCTGCGCGACTCCGCCGATGATGACGCCGACACCGCCGCCACGATCGCTCGCCGGCTCGGCGTTCCGTTGCGCGTCGTCCGACTCGACCTCGTCGACGGGCCGAATCTCGAGGCTCGCGCCCGCGCCGCCCGGCACGCCGCGCTCGGCCCCGACGCGATGACCGGCCACACCGCCGACGACCAGGCGGAGACGCTGCTCCTGGCATTGATGCGAGGGTCGGGCAGCACCGGGTTGAGCGCCATCGGCCCCGGGTGGCGACACCCCATCCTCTCGCTGCGATCCAGTGAGACCCGCCAGGTCTGCGACCAGCTCGGCCTGGTCGTCGCCCACGATCCCTCCAACGACGACCCGCGATTTCGCCGCAATCGGGTGCGACACGAGCTGCTCCCGTTGCTCGACAGCATCGCCGACCGGGACACCGCACCCCTGTTGACGCGCACCGCCGACCTGCTCCGCGCCGACGACCAACTGCTCGAGGAACTCGCCGGCGCCATCGATCCGACCGATGCCGCCGCTCTGGCGGCCGCCCCGTCGCCATTGGCCGCCCGCGCGGTGCGTTCCTGGCTGACGAGTGACGGGTATCCGCCGGATGCGGCAGCGATCCTCCGGGTCCTCACCGTCGCGCGTGGAGACGCCGCTGCATGCGAGATCTCTGGGGCGCTGCGGGTCGAGCGCCACGGAAACCAGCTGGTTCTGTGCTCCACTGGGCCCTGCAGCAGCTAGCCTGGCCACCCGTTATGACGTCCCGTTGCCGCCGAGTCCGCACCCGCTGATGCCCCCACGGCTTCGAGGAAAATGGGCGCTCGGGATCACACCGCGCAACTTCACGTGGATCCTCAAGGACAAGCTCGCGATCTGCGAACGGCCCGGTGGCGTCGGTGACAGCCACCGTCGCGTGCGTCGCCAGGAAGAGATCATCTGGTTGCGCGAGAACGGCTTCGGCTGCGTGCTGTCGATCATCTCGGCGCCGCACAACCTGCACAACTACGACGAACTCCAGTTGCCGTACCGCCATCGCCCGTTCAACGCCGAACACACCGATCAGTACCTGAAGGCGCTGTACAGCGAGATGCGTGACCTGATGAAGCACGGCACCAAGGTGCTCGTGCACGGCGATGAGGTCGGCGACCGCATCATCGGAATCATGGGCGGCTACATCCGCTGGGCCGGTCTCGTCGACGAGCCGACCAAGGCGATCCAGGTGACCGAGCGACTCGCCGGGCGTCAGCTCGACCCGTTCGCCCGCGAGATCATCCTGCGCGCCCACGAACTCCGCTGACCAGCAGGTCGCCCCGCCGCCACGTGGTGGCGCATCAGACGACGATGCAGGCCGACGTGTCGATGTCCAGCAACGGCAGCGGATCTCGCGGCACGTTGTTCGGTCGTACTTCGAAGTGGAGATGGAAGTTTCCTGCCGGCTGCGCTCCCGTGTCACCGACGTAGCCGATCACGTCACCAACTCGCACCTGATCGCCGACCGACCGACCCGCCGGGTCCGTGGTCATGTGGAAGTACCGGTAGGTCGTGTTCGTCGCCTCGTCGTACAGCGCCCAGCCATAGCCGGAACCGAGCGCGCTCGTGCTGCTGTACCGCTTGGAGAGCACACCGTCGGCCACCGCGAGGACGGGCTGGCCTTCCGGGCTCATGATGTCGGTCCCTTCGTGCCGCCCGGTCGGGCTGCTCGAGGGCACCCGGCCGAAGCTGTTGCTCCACAATGAGCAGTAGGCACC
>JBAWHL010000268.1:0-1973 GCA_049593815.1 Ilumatobacteraceae bacterium
CCCCGATCTCGTTCGTGCACTCTGACTTCGCGGCCGGCTATGACCAGCTGGTGCGCAGTTCGTTCGTTCGCCCCGAGCGCGAGGGGGCGATCCGTGCCCTGGAACGCAACGGGGTGACACCCGAGGAGGTCGAGCGTGCTTCGCGTCTCGTGATCTTGCAGTTCTGGCGGAACGTGGGTCCGGCGAAGATGGACTTCCCACTCGGGTTCTGCGACGCACGCACGGTCACGCCGGCCGACACTCGCCCGATTCCCGTGTCGGACTACGCGGGTTCCGGCGTCGACTTCAACGCCCTCGCCGTGCTCGCACCGACGGAGCCCGACCAGTACCGGTGGCACGCGTTCCCCGAGCTGCGACCCGACGAGACCGTCGCGTTCCGCACCTACGACACCGACCTGGTCGAGCGCGGCGAGACATGGTTCACGCCGCACTCGGCCTTCCGCGATCCCGATGTCCAAGTCGGCCAGCCTGCTCGGTCGAGCATCGAACTCCGGGCCATCTGCCTCTTCGAGTAGGCACGGTCATGGGCGATTGGCCGCGCTACCTCGACGACGTTCCCGAGGAGGTCGAGGCGCGCCTGCGCGAGATCAGCTTGGGGCTGCCCGACGCGTACGAACAGCGGGCGTGGAAGGGCACGCGCTGGATGGTCCGCAAGAAGACGTTCGCCCACGTGCTCGGCGTCGAGCGTGAGGAGGGTGCAGCGCAGCAGGTCGTGCTGTCGTTCCGTTCGCAGGGCGAGGAGCTCGAGATCCTCCGCCGCGCCGGGCACCCGTTCTTCGTGCTCGGGTGGGGACGTGACGCTGTCGGCATGGTGATCGAGGACGGCATCGACTGGGACGAAGTGCGCGAGCTGGTGACCGAGAGCTTCTGTGTGCTCGCCCCGAAGAAGCTCATCGCCCTCGTCGACCGCCCACCCGACCTCGACGCGTGATCGATGGTCGGGGTGCGGTCATCATTCGGCAATGCGTCCCGGAAGGCGGGACACATTGCGAAGAGAATGCCGAGACGCGGCGACGTGCACCGCTCGCGCTCCATCGCATGACCTGACGGGTCATCGCTCGTGCCGTGGCGCGAGCGCACGATCAGGACATGACCACCACCGACACATCGACCACCAACACATCGATCACCGACACATCGACCACCCACGTACCCGCCACCGACACGTCGTCCACCGACACACTGACCAGCACCGACCATCGGGCCGTCGTCGACGGCTATTTCGACTGCTGGAACACGACCGACCCGGCCGAACGTGTCGCAGCGGTTCAGCGGGTGTACACACCCGAGGCGCACCTCGTCGATCCACTCGTCGACGTGATCGGCCACGACGCGCTCGTCGAGCTGTTTGCCAACTTCCACGTCACGTACGCGGGCCACTCGTTCCGACGCTCGGGTGGCATCGACGCTCACCACAACCTGGTCCGCTGGGGCTGGGAGATGGTCGATGCCGACGGCAACGTCGTGCTCGACGGCATCGATGCCGCCCTGCTCGCCGACGACGGCCGGATCAGCTTCGTCGCCGGATTCTTCGGCGCGGCCCTCCCGGCCGTGTAGTCCCGGAGCGTCACCTGCCTGCGCCGTCAGTCACTTTGCACTACGTCCCGGGAGGCGGGACGTAGTGCAAGCAGAATTCGGAGGAGCCTCGGTCTGGCTCGACCCTGTCAAACACCCGCCACCAGCTCGTTTACGCCCCCGCTAACGCGGTGCTGGGAACGTGCCCAGATCGGCATCGACGGGTGGGGAGACGTGTGAGCGCGCCAAGCTCGGCAGACATCGTGGACCGCGTTCGCCATCGGCTCCGGATCGCGATGGGTCTGATTCCCCTCGCGCTCCTCGTGGGGCTCCTCGTCGCGCTCGCGGCGGGACGCACCCCGGCACCGGCCCCCACCGGCTGGGCCGCCGGGGCCACCCTGCAGGTCGAGGCGGTCACCGTCGACGCGGGTGGTGGGCGCGTGGCTGTCACCGTCTCC
>JBAWHL010000269.1:0-2689 GCA_049593815.1 Ilumatobacteraceae bacterium
AGCGAGTGCGTACTTGTTCTCGAACAACGCCACGAGGTGACCGTCGAGCCGAGCGAGGATGCGGACACCCTGCTTCTCGCGCAGCGCGTCGGCGGACTCCTTGTCGGTCAGGCGGATCGCCTGATACGGGGCCGACAGGATCTCGCTCGGGGCGTTGAACTCGATGTCGAGGCGGTTGGCGAAGACGTCGAACTGCAGTTGACCGACGGCGGCCAGAATCGGCGAGGCGTCGCCCCAGTCGGGGTCCTTGAGCACCTGGAACACACCCTCTTCGTTGAGCTGATCGAGGCCTTTTCGGAACTGCTTGTACTTGCCGGTGTCGATCGGGCGTGCGGTGGCGAAGACCTCGGGGGCGAACGCCGGGATCGGGGGGAACCGCACCGACGAACCGACCTCGTCGTAGAGCGAGTCGCCGATGTTCAGCCCCGTCGCGTTGACGAGACCGACGACATCGCCCGGGAATGCCTCGTCGATGGTGGTGCGCTCCGCGCCGAACACGGTCGACGCGTACTTGGTGGCGAACGGCTTGCCCGTGCGCTCACACGTCATGACCATCCCGCGATCGAACTTGCCCGAACAGATGCGGGCGAAGGCGATGCGGTCGCGGTGGTTGCGGTCCATGTTGGCCTGCACCTTGAACACGAACGCCGAGCACGGCTCGTCGAGCGGACGGGGGTTGTCGTCGACGTCGAGTCGCGGCATCGGCGCCGGTGCGAGGTCGACGATGGCGTCGAGCAGATGCCGCACCCCGAAGTTGGTCAACGCGGAACCCGCGAACACCGGCGTGGACTCGCCAGCGAGGAACGACGGCATGTCGACGTCGGCGCCCATCGCGGACAGCAGCTCGGACTCCTCGACGCTCTTGATCCAGTCCGGCCCCTCCTCGGTCGCGGCCCGCTCGGCGGGCACGTCCTCCTCGGGGGCGATCTGGGAGCCGCGGGCGGTGCGCGTGAAACGCGTGAAGATGTCGGTTCGTCGATCGATCACGCCGCGCAGGTTGCCGAACGTCCCGACCGGCCAGGTTGCAGGCGTCGGCCTGAGCCCGATCTGCTCCTCGATCTGGTCGAGCAGCTCCAGCGGCTCCATCCCCGGGCGGTCGAGCTTGTTCAGGTACGTGATGACCGGCAGATTGCGCGACCGGCAGACCTCGAAGAGCTTCAGCGTCTGCGGCTCGATGCCCTTGGCGGAGTCGAGCACCATCACGACGGCGTCGACCGCGGAGAGCACGCGATAGGTGTCCTCGGAGAAGTCGCGGTGACCGGGCGTGTCGAGCAGGTTGAGCTCGTGGTCGCGGTACGGGAAGTTCAGCGCGGTCGACGTGATCGAGATGCCGCGCTTCTGCTCCATGTCCATCCAGTCCGACGTGGCGGACCGGCGTCCTTCGTGGGCCTTGACGGCGCCGCCGGAGGTGATCGCTCCGGCATAGAGCAGGAACTTCTCGGTGAGCGTCGTCTTGCCTGCGTCGGGGTGGCTGATGATCGCGAACGTGCGCCGTCGCGCCGCTTCACTGAGAACATCACCAGACATCGGTCCAACGCTACCGGCGCCCTCTGTGACCGAGTGGTGAGCAGAACGACCGCGCCCAGGCCGTTCGCCCGGCGCTGTGGGAGTTGACGCTCCGGGCTGACACGGCCAGAGTGACTCGATGACGACGGACCTGGTGATGGCAGCTCGCGAGGCGGTGCGCTCGGCGGAACGGATCGTCGTGCTCACCGGTGCGGGGATCTCGACCGACTCAGGGGTTCCGGACTTCCGTGGCCCGAATGGTGTCTGGACGAAGAACCCCGCGGCGGAGAAGGCGGCGAACATCGAGAACTACCTCGCCGATCCGGCGCTGCGTGTCGCCGCGTGGCAGAACCGGCTCTCGACTCCCGTGTGGACGGTCGAGCCCAACGATGGTCACCGAGCGATCGTCGAGTTGGAGCGGCGCGGGCAGCTGCTCGGACTGGTCACGCAGAACATCGACGGTCTGCATCAGAAGGCCGGCAATGACCCCGAGCGCGTCATCGAGGTGCACGGCACCGTCTGGTTCAGTCGATGTTGGGACTGTGAGGACCGCCGGCCGATGGCCGACACGCTCGACCGTGTCCGTGCGGGCGAGGCGGATCCGCCGTGTCTCGTCTGCGGCGGGATCCTGAAGAGCGACACGATCAGCTTCGGCCAGTCGCTGGTCCCCGAGGTCATCGAGCGTGCCCTGCAGGTGAGCGCGGACTGCGACCTGCTCCTCGCGGTCGGCTCGACGCTCAGCGTCTACCCAGCAGCGAACTGCGTCCCTCGGGCGAAGGCGTCGGGTGCGCAGGTCGTGATCGTCAACGGTGACGAGACCGCCATGGACCGCTACGCGGACTGGCTCCTCGTCGGCCAGATCGGCGACATCCTCCCCACCCTCGTCACCTGAACTGCCTCCCACCCCGCCATCCCGCTGACCTCCCACCCCGCCGTGCCACTGCCCCCACCCCGTCCCACTGCGAAATTCTGAGCGGCCGTTTCGCCCAGCGCAACGGTGGCTCAGAATTTCGGTTTGGGGGTGGCGGGGGCGGGGGCTGGGGTGGGGGAGGTGCGGCGGCTGGCGAGGAGGGCGCCGGTGATGACGAACGCGACGCCGACGAGTTCGAGGACGAACACCTCGTCGCCACGGAACACGACGCCGAGCACGAGCGCGACCACGGGCACGAGGTAGGTGATGAAC
>JBAWHL010000270.1:0-7204 GCA_049593815.1 Ilumatobacteraceae bacterium
CTCCACCCCAATCTCCCGCCGCCCGCCTCAGCGACAGGTTGACCCTGGGTGATGAGCCAGCGCACTGCCGGCGGTGCATTCGCTCATCGCTGAGGCAGGTCAGGGACCGTTACATCAGGGGTCAGACCCCGGATGTAACGGTCAGGTGCAGGCGTGGCAGCGGACGGAGAGGGCGAAGTGGCCGAGCGAGAGGCGGAGGTCGTACTTCGACTGCAGCCGAGCCGACAGGTCGGCGAGTTCGTCGGTGGGGATGTCGGTGACCGCCCCACACACCTCGCAGACCGCGGCGACCGTGCGTTCCCCGGCCCACCGGTAGGAGGCGGGCCCGTGGCCGAGGTGGACGTGCTCGACGACGCCGACTTCCTCGAACTGCGCGAGCGACCGGTAGATCGTGGCCATGTCGATGTCCGCGTGGCGTCCCGCCAGTTCCTCGGCGGTCGTCCGTTCATCGGGTCCGCGCCGGGCATACAGGTCAGCGAGCAGCGCGCGCCGAGCCGTCGTGACCCGACACCCGCTGTCGCGCAGGCGCTGCACTGCGTCTTCGAGAGCGACTGCCATCGGGTCAGGGTAGATCGGAGATCGGACCGTAGAGCTCTGGGCGCCGGTAGCGCTCGAAATCGAACAGCGTGCCGGTGTACTGCTTGCACCAGTCGAGGTCGCACTCGGCGACGATCAACTCGTCGCCCGTGGTCGCCGCCTTCGCCAGCAGCTCACCGGAGGGAGCGAAGATCGACGACTCGGCGAGCGAATCGACACCTTCCTCGACCCCGCCCTTGGCCACGCCGACGACGAACGTGCCGTTCTGGTAGGCACCCGACGACAGCACCAGTTGGTTGTGGAACCCCTGGAGCGGGTTCTGACTCGGGTCGGGCGCGTAGTGCAGTGGCGTGTTGTAGCCGCACAGGATCAGCTCGACACCCTGCAATCCCATGAGCCGGTACGACTCGGGCCAGCGACGGTCGTTGCAGATCATCATCCCGACGCGACCGCCGAACGCGTCCCACACGCCGAAACCCTCGGGCGACGGTTCGAAGTAGTACCGCTCGAGGTGCTGGAAGGGGCGGCCGGGCTCGTTGGTCTCGTGGCCGGGAATGTGCACCTTCTTGAACGTCGCGACGATGGAGCCGTCGCGCTCGACGAGCGTCTGCACGTTCCATCGACGGACGGCACCGTCGTCGTCGGTCTCGAGCAGTGCGTACCCCAGACAGAAGCCGACACCGAGTCGTTTGGCCTCGTCGAACAGCGGCTGCGTCGCGGCGTTCGGCATCGCGGTCTCATAGAAGTGGTCGGCGGTCGAGATGTCGTCGACGAACCACCTGGGGAAGAACGTCGTCAGTGCCAGTTCGGGGAACACGACCAGGTCGCAGCCCTGGCTCGCCGCCTCCTGCAACAGCACGATCAGGCGCTCGACGACGGAGGCGCGATCATCGGCGAGCTGGACGGGGCCGAGTTGGGCACCGCCGACGGTGACGATTCGGGTCATGCCCGCAGTCTGCCAGCGACCTGCACCAGCCGGTGCCCTGTCGCGTCGATCACCCAGGCGAGCCCGGGTCGCGCGGCGATGACGGGGCGGCGCGGCAGCACGGCTCCGAGCAGCTCGCCGTCGACCTCCCCGGCGGCGGTGAAGATCATCCCGCATCGGCAGCGCGCCACCTCGCGGATCCAATGACCGTACGCGACGCGGGCCGCCTCCAGGCGGGAGCCGGCGGCGATCGTCACCCCCGGCCACGCCCCGGAGGTGATCTCGGCGAGCACGCCGGTGGGGTCGGCGACGCGGTCGGCGTCGTCCACCACGACGAGCGTCGGGCGATCAGCGATCTCGAACGTCGTCCAGTCGTGATTCGTGCCGATGTCCACGACCACACCCGCCGGGTTCGCTGCCGCCCACGCGGCCGCGAGCTGTCGGAGCGCTGTCGATGTCCCGGTCCGTGCTCCCCCGCCGACGAATACATGGTCGCCGCTCGGGACCTGGAGGTGTGCCGTCGAGAGGTCCGTCGCCGCGATCCCGACGGGGAGAGCGAGGACGCCGCCGCGTGGTTCGACGACACGGTCGGTGAGCGCTGACGGGTCGACCCAATCGGGGAGCACCTCGATCGGTGGTGGGCCGCCGACGCCGGGCCGAGAGGTGATCGCCGCGATGCGCTGCGGGTCGTGGACGACCTGGGCTTCGAGCCCGGTCGACGCCACGCGCAACCGCCCCGGCGTACCCGCGGGGACCGGTGTCACGTGCAGGGCCGCTGCAACGGACGGGTCGCCGACGTGGAAGACCCACCGGGCGGCGACCGTCGCGGTCAGTGCCGACGACGATGCACCATCGGTCGTCGCGCACGTGACGATGCCCGCGGCCGGCCCCTCGTGAAGCACGCGGTCGAGTCCGAACTCCTCCGCCGCCGCACGGGTCGGTCCGAGTCCGTCGACGATGAGCAACGTCTCGTGGCGGGGCCCAGCTCCGCTGCCATGTCGGTCGATCTCCTCGTTCAGTCGGGCGAGCAGTCGCATCAGGCGTTCGGTTTCGTGGAGCCGCACGATGGCCGCGACGTGGTCGAGTTCGGCGACGTCGTCCCAGGCCCTCGCTCCGCCTGCGTCGATCACGTAGACGTGCACAGCACTGGGATCGGCCGTGGCCACACGCGCGTGGGCGAGCGTGATCGCCGTCGAGGTCGTTCCCGATCCGAGTGCGCCGACGAGCAACAGGTTCCCGGTGGTGTGATCCCACCGCAGCGGGTGCTGACACTGGTTCGCCGGGTCGTCGATCACGCCGACGGCCTCGCAGACCTCACCGGGCAGCAGGACGGCGGGCAGCGGCTCGACCCATGGCCGGTGGGGCGGCTCGATGTCAGCGAGCACGGCGGCGTCGCGAATCAGGCCGACCGCCAGATCGAGCTCGCTCGGTCCGGCCACCTCGGCACGTTCGCCGGGACGGCAGTCGTCGGCGAGGTCGACGCGGAGGCGCCGCGAGCCCTGCCGAGCAGGGCCCGTGCACGACGCGGTCTGGAACACGACGAGTTCGTCGGGACCGAGTCGCATCGCCGCTCGGCCCGGGGTCGATCGGGTGAACGTCGTGGGCACCTCGTCGCCGATGACGTCGTGTGCGTCGCTGCGGTCGTTGAGCCGGAGCGCGAGCCGGAGGTTGGTGTTGGCTCGGATGTCGTCGGTGACGACCCCGGCCGGCCGTTGCGTCGCGAGGATGAGGTGAACCCCGAGGCTGCGTCCCCGCTGGGCGATCGACACGAGGGCGGCGAGGAGGTCGGGGTGTTCCTTCGCCAGGCTGGCGAACTCGTCGATCACCACGACGAGGCGCGGCAGCGCGTCGGGGGTGCGCCGTCGGTAGTCGGTCAGGTCGCTGGCACCGGCGTCTCGGAGCAGGCGTTCGCGGCGCCTCACCTCGGCGTCGAGGCTGACGAGGGCGCGTGCGGCGAGGCCGTCGTCGAGGTCGGTGACGACGCCGACGGTGTGCGGGAGCGCCGCACAGACGTCGAATGCGGAGCCGCCCTTGAAGTCGACGAGCACGAAGGTCAGGTGGTCGGGGCCGACCTGCGACGCGAGCGCGACGATCATCGTCCGCAACAGCTCGCTCTTGCCCGAGCCCGTCGTGCCGGCGATCAGACCGTGTGGGCCGTCGCGGACGAGGTCGAGTTCGACGGTCCCGTCGGTCGAGAGTCCGATCGTCGCCGCCAGTGCGGGATCGGATCCGTGCGACCGCCATCGACGCACGATCCCCGCAGCGTCGGTGGCGCTGGCGTCGAGGTCGTGGAGTTGCAGGTCGGTGGGGAGCGCGGTTGCGACGTCGCCATCCTCCGGATCGAGCAGGGGCGCGAGGCGTCGAGCCGCCGCCAGCGCCGTCGCGACGGAGATGCCGGCCGGCCGCACCCCCGACGTACCGTCGGCGGCGGTGCCGTCGCCGGTCGACGCGGTGCCGGTGGTTCCGACGTCGAGCACGTGCTGGCACGCGGCCGGCACGGTGGCATCGGAGGTGATGACGATGCACGCCGCGTCGGTCGCTGTCAGGAATCGCCGGAGTGGGCCGGTGCGGGTGGCCAAGAGGTCTGGGGTGTCGGTGACGACGACCGTCATCGCCGTGTCGTCCGCGCGCGACGTCGAGATCTGTCCCGGCGTGATGACGCCGGGACCCGTCGCCGCGTGCGGCAACCACGACGCCCACGTCCATGTGTCCGGCCGGTCGGTGACGATGGCGAGTCGCCAATCGGTCGGCCCGTAGAGCGAGGCGAGTTGCACGACGAGCGACCGAGCGAGCGCGGTCGCTGTCGTTGCGTCGCCGCGCAGCGCCAGGTTGGTGCCCGGTTCGAGCAGGAGTGGCACCGGCACGTCGTCGAGGCGTTCACATCGTTCGAGTGCGGCGAGTGCGGCCGGGGTGAGGCCGCGTCGTTGGGCGAGGGCGAGGCCGGTCGTCACCCGGCAGGTGCCGTGGCCGATCGTCGTTCGCAGCGGGCCATCGTCACGGCGGCGTTCCCAGATGCGGGCGTCGTCGTCGGTGACGATCGCCAGTGCGTCGGCCACACCGAGGTGATCGTCGAGGTGGCGTTCCTCGGCGTCGTGGTGGTGTTGCTCGAGTTGTTCGAGGAACCGGCGCTGCTGGCGGTCGTGGTCGCGTCGGGCGGCGCGCCGACGGCGGATCGCCGCGAGCGAGCCGACCGCCCACGTGGCGAGGGTGGCCACCGCGCCGACCGCCGCGAAGAGGGCGAACAGCGGCTGTCCGAGAACGGCTGCCATGAGCCCGGCACCGGCCGCCGCGATCCCTGCACCCACGAGGCCGATGGCGGGTGGCCCGCGGTGTTCGGCCGGTTCCGGCGGTGGCTCGATGTCGTCGTCCGGCGTGCGCGCACTCGTCGACGGTCCACGGCGGACGACCTGACGCCAGGGGTCGTGGTCGGACGCGACGATGCTGCCGCGGTTGCTCCGGATCCGCTCGCGCCGCACCGCGAGCACGACCGAACTCGCACCGAGGAGGAGTGTCTGGCCGACGCCGATCTCCTGTGCGCGATCGCACGGTGTTCCGTCGATGCGAGCCGGGGTGCGTCCGGTCAGTTGGGTGAACGTGGTCCGACCACCCGCCTCGACGTCGAGCACGCCGTGGTGCGGTTCGACGGCGGGGTCGTCGATGCGGATGTCGGCGGTGGTCGCGCGACCGACCACGTGTCGCCCCGGGGGGAGCCGTCGCCAGGGCGAGCACGCCGGGCCCGAGACCACACCGATCACCAGCGCCGCAACCGCCGACGTTGCCGTGTCGACCATCGCCGCGTCGACCGTCGCCGCGTCGACCATCGTCGTGTCGATCGTCGTCGCCTCGACCGTCGTCGCGCTGGCCGCGGTCCCATCGGCCCCGGCGACCGTGTCGGCGTCAGCCGTCAGCGGTTGGCTCGGCGGGTGTCCGCCGTCGGTCGTTGCATCGACGTGCGATCCGATTCGCAGCCCGGTGTGGGTCAACGGTCGATGTCCCGGCATCGGTCTGCCGTCGATCCACACGGTGGTCGTCGACGGCAGCGAGAGCGCTCGGGCGAGGTCGGCGACGTCGTCGGTCGGCGCGTCCGGTCGGATGATGATGCGTCGCCCATCGGGACCGATGGCGTCGCAGGGCGGAACTCGATGCGATCTCACCTGCATCAGTGGGCATCGGGATGACCGAACCGGAAAACGTGCCCTGACCTGGTGCTGTGAGTGTTCACCGGCGCCGTGAACCGCCCTCGTCGGTGGCCTGTGAGCCGGCCGGAGAGGGCGGATCGTCACGGTGGCGACATGACCAACACACCCATGACGAGCACGACCCACACACCGATCACCAACCTCCGCGGCACGCTCGACGCGCCGTGCTTCACGACACGGCTCGACGCCGAATGGAACCACCTGCGCACGTCCCGCCGGGCGCTGCGACAGGCGCGAACCTGGGCGGCCGACGAACCGGCCCATCCGTTGCGCCGGGTCGCCGCCGACGTGGACGACCTCGGCGTGATCATCACCGCCACCCAGCGCGGCCGCTCCTCGCTCACCGACATCGACACCATGCTGCTCCGGCTGATCGAGATCGCCCGGGACGACGAACTCGCGGGCCGGCTGCTGGTCCAGCGCCTCCTCCCACCGTTGATCAGCCGAGCTCAGCCGTATCTTCCGTACCACCGCACGGTCGACCCGATCGAGCTCGTCGTAGCGGCCGCATGGCTGGCGATCCGCCAGTACGACACGGAGCGTCGCCGTCGTCACGTGGCGGCGTCACTGCTGTCCGACGCCATCTTCCAAGCGTTCCGACGCCACCTGCGGCGACGGTCGGCATCGGAGACCGTCCGCCCGGCACAGCACTTCTCGAGGTTGGCCACGGCCGAGACGCCGATCACGGCGTTGGAGGAACTCGCCGACATCGTGCGCGTGGCTCGTCAGGCCGGCGTGCCGACGCGCGACCTCGACCTCGTCCGCCACCTGGTGCGCGAGGGGTCGCTCGATGTCGTCGCCCGACAGCGCAACGTGACGCCTCGGACCATTCGCAATCACCGCGACCGCGCCGTCGCCAACATCCGTGACGCGTTGGCGTCCGCCGCGTGATGCACCCCGAACTCGCCGTCGCCGCGCCGGCCGACGAGATCACCCGATCCTGATGGGCGACGAGATCGCCTCCACCCGCGCTGTCGTCGGCGGCTCAGCGCGCGGCCGAGCGCAGTCGGATCATGGGCGCTGGGTGAAGTTCGGATGACGCTTCTCGAGGAACGCGCTGAAGCCCTCCTGCGCGTCGTCGAACATCGCCGTTTGGGCCATCACCTCGGACGCGTGGTCGTAGGCGGCGGGCTGATCGAGCCCGATCTGCGCGTAGAAGCCCTGCTTGCCACGCGCCTTGGACAGCGCGCTCCCGCGAGTCGCCCGCCCGATCAGGTCGGCGACCGCGGCGTCGAGTTCGGCGTCGGGCACGACTCGGTTGATCAGGCCCCAGTCGGCCGCGGTCGTCGCGTCGATCGGATCGCCGGTCAGCGCCATCTCGAGGGCGCGCTTGCGACCGATGTTGCGGCTGACCGCGACGAGCGGGGTGTGGCAGAAGTACCCGCCCTTGCCACCGGGAATCGCGAACGCCGCCGACTCGGCGGCGATGGCCAGATCACACGTGGCGACGAGCTGGCAGCCGGCGGCCGTGGCCAACGCGTGGACGCGAGCGATGACCGGCTGCGGGATGGCCTGGACGGTGTCCATCATCTCGGTGCACACC
>JBAWHL010000271.1:0-3727 GCA_049593815.1 Ilumatobacteraceae bacterium
GCGCATGGCTGAGTACGACCTGATCATCAGGGGTGGGTCCGTCATCGACGGGACCGGCTCCGACGCCCGCGTCGCCGACGTCGCCGTCTCCGACGGCATCATCGTCGAGGTCGGCACCGTGCGCGGCTCCGCGACTCGGACGATCGATGCCGATGGGGCGCTCGTGATTCCCGGCATCGTCGACATCCACTCCCACTACGACGGACAGGCCACGTGGGACACCCGCCTGCAGCCATCGTCGTGGCACGGGGTCACCACCGTCGTCACGGGAAACTGCGGCGTCGGGTTCGCTCCCGTTGCCGATGAGGATCACGGCACGTTGATCGAGTTGATGGAAGGCGTCGAGGACATCCCCGGCGCTGCGCTCCACGAGGGTTTGCGGTGGAACTGGAACTCCTTCGGCGAGTTCCTCGATGCCGTCGAGTCACTCCCCCATGACATCGACGTCGCGATGCAGGTCCCCCACGGAGCGGTCCGCCTCAACGTCATGGGCGAGCGCGGCGCCAACCACGAAGACGCGACCCCCGACGACATCGCCGCGATGGCCGAACTCGCTCGTGAGGGGATCGAAGCCGGGGCGTTGGGATTCAGCACCAGCCGCACCCGCAACCACAAGACCTCGACGGGCGCGTACACGCCGACCCTCACCGCGGCGCCCGATGAGCTGATCGGCATCGCGCAGGGTGTGGGCGTCACCGGCACCGGCGTCCTCCAAGTGGTGTCCGACTTCCTCGATCCGGATGCGGAGTTCGCGACACTGCGCGAGATGGTGGCGACCTCCGGTCGGCCGATGTCGATCTCGATCGCCCGCAACCCCATGCAGCCCGACGGGTTCCGCACGCTCCTCGAGCACATCACCACCGCCAACGCCGATGGACTCGTCATGACCGGGCAGGTCGCGCCGCGGGCGGTCGGGCTCATCCTGGGGCTCGAGTGCACCCTGAACCCGTTCCTCACCAATCCCGTGTACCGCGAGATCGCGGACAAGCCATTGGTGGAGAAGGTCGCGGCGCTTCGAGACAGCGAGTTCCGAGCACGGCTCCTCGGCGAAGCCGCCGAACTGACTCGGGAGAAGATCGGCGGCACCCTGCTCGGTCGGTTCGACCTGCTGTTCGAGATGGGTGCCGAACCCGACTACGAACCGACGCTCGACGATTCGATCGCCGCGGAAGCGGCTCGACGTGGAACCACACCGTCGGAACTCGCGCTCGATGCGATGCTTGCCGACGACGGCCATGGACTGCTCTACGTGCCGTTCCTCAACTACGTCGACGGCAACCTCGACGGCTGCCACGAGATGCTCGTCCACCCCCACACGGTCCCAGGGCTCGCCGACGGAGGTGCGCACGTCGGCACGATCTGCGACGGCAGCTTCCCCACGACCCTGTTGTCGTACTGGGGTCGCGACCGCGACCACGACCGCATTCCGCTGCCCTTCCTCGTGCAGCGACACTGCCGTGACACGGCTCGAACGGTCGGTCTGCTCGATCGAGGCGTGCTCGCGCCGGGTTACCGGGCCGATCTCAACGTCGTCGACTTCGATCGGCTCCGACTCCACAAGCCCACGATCGTCCACGATCTGCCGGCCAATGGTCGGCGTCTGCTGCAGCGGGCCGACGGCTGGCGCCACACGGTCGTCGCCGGTCAGGAGACCTACCACGACGGGATCGCCACCGAGGCCCTGCCCGGCAAGCTGATCCGCGGCGCGCAGCCAGCACCGGCGGGAGCAGCGCGATGACCGCGACCGACCCGTCGACCGACCCGTCGACCGTCACGCTCCCGACGCCCGACGAGGTCGTCGAGCTCGAGACCCATGCCGAGTGGACTGCGGCAGACGTCGGCAATCCAGACGACTGGACACTCCGGTTGACCGACGCGCACCATCGCGAACTCACCGCAGCGCTCGCCCACGCCCGGTCGGTCACCGACGAGGTCCTCGACGTGACCGCAGCCGACTTCCCGCTTCCGACGCTCGCCCCAGCCCTGCAGGTGATGGCCGAAGAGTTGATCAACGGCCGCGGCTTCGCCCGGATCGCCGCGCTCGACGTCGAGCGGGTCGGCGCGGACGATGCGTCGTGGATGTACTGGGGCATCGGGATGCACCTCGGCGACCCATGGCCGCAGAACGCGAAGGGGCATCTCCTCGGTGACGTCACCGATCAGGGCAAGGCACCCGACGACCCCACCGCGCGTGGCAACGAGATCGGCGGGCATCCCCTCACGTTCCACAACGACGGGTCCGATCTCATCGGGCTGATGTGCATTCATCCGGGCGTGAGCGGTGGCGCGAGCCTCGTCGCCAACTCGGTCGCGGCCTACAACAACCTCGTCCGCACCCGACCCGATCTCGCGGCCGAACTCTTCGCGCCGCTCCCCTACGACTTTCGGGGCGAACAACGCGACGGCGGTCGCCCCTTCTACGAGGTTCCGGTGTTCTCCCGACACACCGGGCCGACCGGTGACCGACTGTTCGTGCGGTACATCCGTCCGTACATCCAGGCCTCACAACGCCACGCCGACGCTCCGAAGCTGACCGCAGCGCAGATCGAAGCGATGGATGCCTACGACGCGTTCATCACCGACCCGGACAACCGTGTCGAGATGACGCTGCAACAGGGCGACATCCAGTTCGTCAACAACTACCACGTCCTCCACGGGCGACGCCGCTACGTCGACGACCCAGCGAGCGGTCGGGTCCGCTGGCTCAAACGCCTGTGGCTGGCGACCGACGTGTTGGGACCCGACGATCGGCCCGAGCGATTCCAACGCGTCGGAGCGATGGGACACTGGGGTGAACGTCGAACGAAGGCCTGAGCGAGCGGCCCTGCCGCGTGGTCAGAGTTCGTCGAGGATCTGCTGGCGCTTGGTCGCGTACTCGGCGTCGTTGACGAGACCCTGGGACCGCAGCGCATCGAGTTGAGCGAGTCGTTCCTGCGGTGTGGTCTGTGCCGACGACGCCGCCGTGGGAGGGGACATCTTGTCCTGCATCGCCTTCGCGAGCGCCGCCGCGTCACGGTCGGAGTCGCGCTGCTCGTCGGCCTCGACCTGCGCGAAGATCAGCGCCCTGACCTTCTGTGGGTCGGGGATGTTCTCGAACACCGAGTCGCCGGTCTCCCCGGCGGACTCGATCGTCACGACGCCGTTGTTGAACATCCGGGCGATGACGGACTGATTGAAGTTCACGTTGTTGACCCGGTTGAGCGGAATCGACACGCCGCGACGACGGAACATGCCGCTCTGGTAGGCGACGCGCTCCGTCGTGATCGCGAACCGAGTGGTCTTCCAGTTGGCGTACCGGAAGCCGAGCGAGATGAGGATGACCACGATGCCTGCGTACATCAGCCACTTGAGCGTCGTGTCGATCCAGGACGCGTTCACGAGCAGCATCAGAATCAGCACACCGACGATGATCAGCCCACCGATGACTTCCTTCCAGAAGTACATCCAGTGTGGGTTCGACGCGAGGATCATCTCTTCGTTGGGCATCAGGTCGAGATTCGTGTCGAACATGCCGCGAACTGTAGTGCCGACCGTGGCGGGCCGTCGATGACGGACACGAATGGCGCGCCGCCCCGACGGATAGGTTCGATCGCCATGCCCGAACACGCGAGACGAAGGTGACGATGACCGATCCCGTACGCCGACCCGCGGCATCGTTCAAGGTGCGTCGCCGCTCGCTGTCGCCGAAGCGTCAGGCCGAATTCGACGAGTGGATCGTGCGGTGGGG
>JBAWHL010000272.1:0-8256 GCA_049593815.1 Ilumatobacteraceae bacterium
GAGCCTGGGCGCTGAACGCGTGTCGATCTCGCGGTGTCAGGTGTCGGGCCGTGGCAGCGAGGACGGCATCCGGGTCGAAGGCGGGTCCGGACACGTCATCGCGTCCTGTGAGACCGACGGGCATCGGCACGCCGTCCACCTCGTCGACAACACCGAGGCCGTGGTGCGCGGCAACAACCTCTCGGCGCAGCAGTCCGGGGTGTGGCTCGAACGCACCGAGGGCGCACACGTCCACGCCAACTTCGTCGGACACACCACACGCGGCATCGACATCGACGGCGGCTCGAACGCCCTCGTCCACGGCAACGCGATCTGCGACGGTGACAGCGGCGCCATCGTCCGTTGGGGGGCGACCGGTTGTTCGGTCACGGGGAACACCTGGGAACGCTGCCGGATCGGGGTGCTCGTGTGGGAGGCGCCCGACGCCGCTGTCTACGGCAACGAGGCGATCGATCTCCACGAGCCCGACGCCGCGTTCACCGCCGGCCCCTGACGGTCAGCCGGCTTGCGAACGGCGCTTGGCTTCGCGAGCGCGGGTGCTGGGATCGAGGTCCGACTTGCGGAGTCGAATGTTCTGCGGGGTCACCTCGACGCACTCGTCGTCGGCGATGAACTCCAGTGCGCCCTCGAGCGACAGCTGCCGATGCGGGGTCAGTTTGACCGTTTCGTCGGCGGAGGCCGCACGCACGTTGGTCATCTTCTTCTCACGGCAGATGTTGACGTCCATGTCACCGGCGCGAGAGTTCTCGCCGACGATCATGCCGCAGTACACCTCGGTGCCCGGGCCGACCATCATCGCGGCGCGATCCTGCAGGTTCATCATGGCGTAGGTCGTCGCCGGTCCGATCCGGTCGGCGACGAGCACACCGGACTGACGGGAACGGATCTCGCCGGCCCATGGCTCGTATCCCTCGAACGTGTGGCTGATGACGCCGGTGCCGCGTGTCTCGGTGAGGAACTCGGTGCGGAACCCGATGAGGCCGCGTGCCGGAACCAGGTAGTCGAGGCGGACCCAGCCGGTGCCGCCCATGTTCTGCATGCGACCCTTGCGGGTGGCGAGCAGCTGCGTGACCGCACCGAGGTGCTCGTTGGGGACGTCGATCGTGACGCGCTCGACCGGCTCGTGGACCTTGCCGTCGACCTCGTGGGTCAACACGATCGGCTTGCCGACGGTGAGCTCGAAGCCTTCTCGACGCATCTGCTCGACGAGGATCGCCAGCTGCAGCTCGCCACGGGCCTGGACCTCCCAGGCGTCGGGGCGGTCGGTCGGGAGCACGCGAATGCTCACGTTGCCGACGAGTTCGGCGTCGAGACGGTTCTTGACGAGTCGCGCCGTGAGCTTCTTGCCTTCGCGGCCTGCGAGCGGTGACGTGTTGATGCCGATGGTCATCGACAGGGCCGGCTCGTCGACGGTGATGACCGGCAGCGGCTTCGGGTTCTCCGGATCGGCCAGCGTCTCACCGATGTAGATCTCCTCGATGCCCGCCACCGCGACCAGGTCGCCCTGACGGGCGCTGTCGACGGGGACACGGGTGAGGTGCTCGGTCAGGAAGAGCTCGGCGATCTTGGCGCGACCGATCGATCCGTCACGCTTGCACCATGCGACGGACTGCCCCTTCTTGATCTCGCCCTCCATCACGCGCAGCAGCGCGAGACGACCGAGATACGGCGAGGCGTCCAGGTTCGTGACCCAGGCCTGGAGCGGTTCGCCCTCGTGGTACGTCGGCGTCGGAATGTGGTCGAGCAGGATCTCCACGAGGTCCTTCAGGTTCTCGCCCGACTGCCCCTCGGTGATGATGCGCATCGCTTCGCCGTGGTCGAGCGTGGCCCAACCGTCGCGGCCCGAGCAGTACACGATCGGGAACTCGACCTGGTCCTCACGGGCATCGAGATCGAAGAACAGCTCGTAGACCTCGTCGATGACCTCGGCGGTTCGAGCGTCGGCGCGGTCGACCTTGTTGATCACGAGGATGACGGGCAGGTCTCGAGCGAGCGCCTTGCGAAGCACGAAACGGGTCTGCGGCAGCGGCCCTTCGGCGGCGTCGACGAGCAGGACGATGCCGTCGACCATCGTGAGGGCTCGCTCGACCTCGCCACCGAAGTCGGCGTGGCCGGGTGTGTCGACGATGTTCAGCGTGATGTCGTCGCCGCTGCGCTCGTCGTGCCACACGAGCGAGGTGTTCTTGGCGAGGATCGTGATCCCCTTCTCTCGCTCGAGGTCGCCGGAGTCCATGACTCGCTCGGCGACGTCCTCGTTGGAGCGGAACGCACCGGACTGGTGCAACATGGCGTCGACGAGGGTGGTCTTGCCGTGGTCGACGTGGGCGACGATGGCGAGGTTGCGGATGTCTGACCGGTGGCGCACTTCACCGAGCACGGCGGCATCGTCGACGGTGGCCTTCTCGGCGCTCGACGGTGCGTGCTGGTCGAGGTCCGCGGGGGCCTCGAGAGTGGTCTGGTCGTGGTTTGACACGACAGGCGACGCTATCGCCGTTTCACGAGCGAACGAGCCGTGCGGGACCTGGGCCCGGTGTGACATTCACCCGATGCGGGACGGTTCAGCCGACTCGACGGTCGTGTCCTTCCCAGAACGGCTCCCGCAAGTCCTTCTTGAGGACCTTGCCGCTGGGATTGCGGGGCAGCACGTCGGTCCAGTCGACGCTCGTCGGACACTTGAACGTCGCCAGGCGTTCCTTGGCGAAGGCGATGATCTCGGCCTCGGTCACCGTCGAGTCCGCAGCCCTGACGACGATCGCCTTGGCGGTCTCGCCCCACTTCTCGTGGGGGACGCCGATGACAGCGACGTCGGCGATGTCCGGGTGGCTCATCAGGACGTTCTCGACCTCGGCCGGATAGACGTTCTCGCCACCGGACACGATCATGTCCTTGACCCGGTCGTGGATGTACAGGTAGCCGTCGGCATCGAGGTAGCCGGCGTCACCGGACTTGAACCACCCGTCGGGCGTGACGGACTTCGTGGTCTCGTCGGGCTGGTTCCAGTAGCCCTTCATCACCTGCGGTGAACGGATCCAGATCTCGCCGACCTCGCCCTGCGCAGCGTCGGTCTCGTCGTCGACGACGATGCGAATCTCCACGCTGGGACCCGGCAGGCCGCAGGAGCGGAGGCGATGCTTGTTCGGCCCGGTCGTGTCGTGATCACCCGGCGCCAGGTTCACGACGGACCCCGTGGTCTCGGTGAGTCCGTACGCCTGCCAGAAGCGGCAGGGTGCGAACATCTCGACGCACCGAGCGAGCACGTCTTCGCTGATCGGCGACGCGCCGTAGACCAGCACGTCGAGGCTCGAGTAGTCGGCCTCCTCCGCACCGGGCACCATCAGCATGAACTGCAGGACGGCTGGGACGAGGAACGCATTCGTGATGCGCTGTTCCTCGATCGTGCGGATCAGCGCGGCGGGGTCGAGCTCACGGAAGATGACCGAGGTGCATCCTTCGACCATGCCCGCCATCGCCCAGCCGCCACCACCGATGTGGAACAGCGGCATCGCGACGAGGTTGACGGAGTCCGGTGACAGCTCCCACATGTCCTTGGCCAGCGGCAAGATGCTGAAGAAGTTGTCGTTGGTCAGCATCACCCCCTTGGGGCGCCCGGTCGTTCCGGAGGAGTAGAGCTGGAAGCTGACGTCGTCGTTGCTCGACCCGACACCGGGGTCCGAGGCGGGGAACGAGTCGACCCAGGCCTCGTACGACTCGTGGCCGTCTGCACCACCGATGACGAGGATGCGGGTGACCGTCGTCAGGTTCGCTGCGAACGCGTCGAGCGCGGGCACGAAGTCGGGTCCGACGACGAGGACCTTGGCCTGGGAGTCGTTGACGATGTACTCGATCTCGGGTGCGGCGAGTCGCCAGTTGACGTCGACGCACACCGCATTGAGCATCGCTGCACCGAAGAACACCTCGAAGTGTTCGATCCCGTTCTTGTCGAGGAACGCGACGCGGTCCTGTGAGCCGACGCCGTCGGCGAGCAAGCCCTGCGCGACCTTGGCCGATCGCGTCTCGAGTTCCGACCAGGTGAGGGTGCGTTCGTCCTGGATGATCGCGGGATGGTCAGCTCGGTCTCGCCCGTGCGTTCGAATGATCCCTGCCAGCGTGTCGATGTTCCCCATGCCCGGACGGTAGCCGCCACCACGGGCCGCACGTGACGCCCGTCACTCGCCACCCCTCGACTGTCCGTGTCAGTCGCGCCGGCGGGAGCCGTAGGTGTTCCAGTGGGTGACGGCACTGGCCGGTTTGCGCGGGGCGACGCCGAAGTTGCCCGCGGGGCGACCCATCGGAATGCATGCGGCGATCTCGAACCGGGCGGAACCGTCGTCGTTGGCCGGCACGCCGAGGGTCTCGAGGACCTCGGCGGCGTGTATGCGGATGACGGTGGTGAGCGAGGTGCCGATGCCCAGGGCGCGGGCGGCGACACAGAAGTTCTGCACCGACGGGTACACGCTCGCGTCGAGACGCCCGATGTCCATCGGACCCTCGTCGTCCGACGGGGTCCACGGAATGATCGGCTGCAGGAAGAACACGATCGCGGGCGCGTGCTCGACGTTGTCCGCGAGGTGGCGGCTGGCGGCGCGGGTGCGTGTCCACGACGCGGCCTGTGCCTCGTCTCGGAACGCTGAGGCATCAGGCAGGGAACGCTCGTAGCGATCGAAGGACTCGCGGTAGTACCAGGCGATCTCCGCCTTGCGATCGGGGTCGGTGACGACGACGTATTGCTGCGGTTGCACGTTGCCACCGCTGGGGGCCTGCTGTGCCGCGCGCAGGCAGATGCCGATCTCGTCGTCGGTGACCGGGTCGTCGGTGAACCGACGAATCGCACGGGTGGTCATCAGCGCCTCGATGGCGTCGACGCCCGAGCGCGGAGTGGGGGTGGTGGCCGTCATGGATCAGCGTCCTTCGAATCGTGGGGTCCGCTTCTCGACGAAGGCGGCGACCGCCTCCGAGTGATCCGCAGAATGGAATGTTCCGATCTCGAGCGCGGTCGAGAGATCGAAGCTCGACAACAGCGCCTGCTTGATCTGGGCGTTGACCGCGACCTTCGTGCCCCGCACGGCGAGCGGCGCCTGCGCGGCGATCCGGTCGGCCCACTGCCGAGCCACCGTCGCGATCTCGCTCCCGGGGCAGGTCGCCGCGGCAACACCGAGCCGGAGCGCGTCGTCGGCGGTCAACGGATCGCCGAGCATCAGATGGCGTTTCGCGGCGAGCGGGCCGACCAGCAGCGGCCAGATCGCCGCGCCGCCGTCACCGGCGACGAGCCCGACCTGGACGTGCGGGTCGATGATCGACGCGGTGTCGGCCATCACGATCACGTCGCACAACAGCGCGATCGACGCGCCGAGCCCCACGGCCGGTCCGTTGAGCGCGCACACGATCGGCACCTCGACGTCGAGCAGGTTCCAGATCAGCTGCTTGCCCTCCCGGCGCAGCGCGTCGAGACGGTCCGGTGACCGCAGGGATGGGAACCATGCCATGTCGCCGCCGGCGGAGAACGCCCGACCGGAGCCCGTCAGCACGATCGCTCGCGCCGACTCCTCCGCTGCGAGCATGCGGAACACGTCCCACAGATCGTGGTGCAGTTGCTCGTCGACGGCATTCATCGCCGATGCCGGATGGTCGATCGTCACGGTGAGGACGTCGCCGTCGCGCTCCATCCGAATGGTCTCCATCGCGGCGACCGTAGCCGAGGCTCCGTCAGAACATGGCGGTGTCGACATCGATGCCGAGGAGCAGCTTGCCGATGGTCTCGTTCAGTTTCGGAGCGGTCTGGATGTGCTGGGTGACCACGTGCGCGTCGCGCAGGCATCGTCCGAGCACGCTCGTGTCGTAGACCGCAGTGCCCCCCGCGATCGTGAACGCGGCGTCGGCGACCTCGGCGCTCGCAGTCGCCGCGTGCGTCGCGGCGAGTCGGATCCCCGTTCGGGCCTCGATCGACACGGCATCGCCCGCCACGGCGACCGCCCAGGCCGATCCCAGCTCGTCGAGCAGGAACGCTCTCGCCGACCGCAGCTTCGCCTCGGTGCGAGCCACCTCGATCTGAGTGAACCCGGACTCGGCGAGCGTGCGCGACGAGTACTGCGGCTTCTTGCCCTGCGCGATGTCGACCAACTCGTCCAGGGCGTGGCGAGCGACACCGAGACCCACAGCGCTGACACACGCGGCGAGCAGGGTGAAGTTCGGAAAGCCCGCCATGGTCGTCGATGCCACCGGTTTGGTCACGCCCGGCTGCATCGTCCGCGCGAGCGGGACGAACGCGCTGGTGACCGAGTAGTCGAGCGAGCCCGACCCGCGCATGCCCGAGGTGTGCCAGGTGTCGTGGAACGTGATGTCGTCCTGCGAGAACCAGCACAACCGGAACGTGCCGTCGTCGCAGAGTGCACCGCCGAGCACCCATCGGCAGTGTTGGGTCCCGCTCCCCCACGCCCACCGACCGGTGACGGTGAAGCCGTCAACGCCGTCGACGTTGGTCGACACTCCCTTGCCGTTGGGAGCGAACACGCCGCCAGTGATCGAGGATCGTTCGCCGTAGAGCTCCTGGGCCGTTTCCGGTGGGAGGAACACCGACATCGACGACGTGGTCGAGGCGATCATCGTGCACCAGCCGGCGGCGCCGTCAGCACGGGCGACCGTCTCGATCACACGCACCAGGCTCGACGGGTCGAGGTCGGGCCCGCCGTACGCCTCGGGGACACACATGCGCATCAGTTCGGCGTCGGCGAGCGCCTTCACGGTCGGGATCGGAAGCCGCCGAACGCGCTCGGCGTCATCGGCGTGCGCCTCGATGACCTCCGCCAACCCTTCGGCCACCTCGACGAACGCATCTCCCTTCGACCACTCCGACATCGCCGCGACTGTAGGTCCGTCGGCCGCACCCCGCCGACATCAGGACTGGCCGGGCACGACCGGTCGGAGATCGATCTCCGGGTCGACCGAGGCGAACTCATAGGTCGTGCCGGTGTCCCGAACGAGGGTTGCGCCGTCGGGTCCCTGGGCAACGATTCGCCAGTCGGCGGGAAGCCGGATCCACCAGCCGCTGCCGTCCGGGTCCAACGTCGCCAGCAGCGTCGTTCCATCCCGTGCCGGGACGGGAACGAACACCCGGCCGTCGTTGCCGGTCCACGCAGGAACCGGGCCGGTCGGTCCCAGATCGCCGCTGACCTCATCGCTGCTGATCCGCCAGCCCGGGTCCTCGCCGAGCAGCGCCACGTCGGCCGGTTCGCCGTTGTACAACGCCATCGCGTCGACCGCGACGGGGGTGCCGGCGCCGTCGATCGGGCCGAGCGGCTCGCCGCTGCGATCGACGTACTCCATGACGGTGGAGCCGACGTCTCGTGTCTGGTCGACGATGCCGTTCTCACCGAGCATGAACGCTCCGACGGGAAGCTCGAGGTACTGGTTCCAGTCGGCGAGCGACTCGGCGACCACCGTGCCGGCCGTCGGTCCACTCAGCGGGATCGCCACGAACCTCATCGATGGTTGCCCGTCGATGAGAGCGACGTCGCCGACCGCGTAGAGCACGTCGGCTGGGCCGACGACGAGCGGGGAGATCTCCTCGGAGAGTTTGAGCGTGCCCGTGTCGTCGGGGCTCACGATCTGCGCTGCGATGTGGCCCTTCTGCATGACGACCACACCCTCCCCCGATCCGGACGCCGCCGTCACGAACTCATCGCCGCCGTTGTCGAACTTCTCGATGGTCGCGAACGGGACGGGTTCGATCGTCGGCGGCTCGTCGTCGACGATGACGCTCGATGCTGTGGGTGGACCGGTCGTGGAGGCAGGCTGCGAGTCGTCGACCGCATCCGAGGTCACGGGACTCGGTGCGACAGGGGCGGACTCGGGGGGCGGAGCCATCGTCGTCGGCGCGGGCGACGGCGCGGTCGCTGGCGTCAACGTGCGCGGTGCATCCTCGCCACCGGTGACCGCAACGGCGACCCCGACGATCACGGCAATGGCGGCGGCGGCCGATGCGAGCAGCACGCCTCGCCGACGGCTGCCCGCGCCGGCGAAGCGCGAGAGGTGCTCGACGCCGGCGATGTTCTCGCCGACCGCTCCGGCGCTGGCCTGCACGGAGGCCAGGGCACGCTCGACGTCGAGGCCAGAGGTGGCCTGGCGACTCGCGTCACGAGCCATGGTGGTGAGCTGAAGGTCCAACTCACCGTCGGTCGGGTGGTCGCGTTCGGTGCTCATCGGGAGGCCTCCTGTTCGATCGCGTGTCGCATTCGTCGGCGCGCCTTGGAGAGCGTCGAC
>JBAWHL010000273.1:0-1654 GCA_049593815.1 Ilumatobacteraceae bacterium
CTCATGCATCGATCCCATCGCCCGCCCGATCGACGGCTCGATCCCGTGCGCGAGGCGTCGTGCCTGGCGCACACCGTCCCCGGAGTCTCGCTGCGACTTCCACTCGCCAACGACGAGAGCCTGCTCGTGTCGCACGTGTGCCTGGGTGCCGACCTCGATCCATGCCAGCTCCGGTCCGCGCTGATCGTGGACCGCGACCGCGGTCTGCCGCTGCTGACCGACATGATCACCGGCGCCGAGATCGTGAGCGGCCTCGTCGACCTCGGCGGCGGACTGTTCCAACGGGTTTCAGCCGGAACGTGCGAACGCTGGTTCACGAGCACGCTCGATCCCGAAGCACTCACCCGAACCCTGAGCGAGTGCCCGTCGTCGGACGCGTTCGATCTCGTGATCAAGCCCGACTCGGCGCTCGGACTCTCGGCCGTGTGCGTGCGTTGTCTCGACGCAGAAGCGGCGCCGTTCCTCGACGAGGCGGCCACACGCGCACTCTCGGTGTGCCTCGTCGCCGAACTCCTCGCCGGACTCGACGGCGCCGCCGCCTGATCCCGCCCACCCCCGTCCGATCCTGCTCGCCTGAACCGGCAGCCGGCCATCGATTCCATTCCGAACATCCCCCAGAACATCCGCTGAACATCAAGGAGCCACGTGAACATGTCCACCAACCATCGATTCGCACGTCGAAGTGCGCTGCTCGCCGTCGTGCTCGCCGTTGGCGTCGCGGCCTGCGGGAGCGACGATTCGGCCAGCGAGGCAGCACCGGACGCCACCCTGACCGAGGCCGACACGACCGAGACGGACGATGCGACCGAGACGACCGACGCAACTGCCTCGGAAGGGACCGACGATCCGACCTCGACCGAGACCGGCGCCGAGGCTGCCTTCCCGGTGACGATCGAGCACGCCTTCGGTGAGACGACCATCGACGAGGAACCCCAACGGGTCGTGTCGGTCGGATTCGCCGAGCACGACAACATCCTGGCGCTCGGCGTGACGCCGATCGCGGTACGCGATTGGTACGGCGATCAGCCGTACGCCACATGGCCCTGGGCCCAGGACGAACTCGGAGACGCCGAACCGGAGGTGCTCGCGAGCGCCGAACTCAACTTCGAGCAGATCGCGGCGCTCGAACCGGACGTGATCATCGGCATCAACTCGGGCATGTCCGACAGCGACTACGCGACGTTGTCGCAGATCGCACCGACGATCGCCCGGCCTGCCGACACGCCCGACTACGGCACCCCGTGGCGGGACCAGCTCGCGGTGATGGGCGCGGCGCTCGGACGCTCGCAGGAGGCAGCGGACGTGATCGCCGAGACCGAGGCGAAGTTCGCTGCCGTCCGCGAAGCGCACCCGGAGTTCGAGGGCAAGACGGCGGCCGTGAGCTTCACGTTCGAGGACGAACCCGGCGCATACGCATCGGGTGACGGCCGGGCCCAGACGCTCACCGAGATGGGATTCGTCACCCCACCCGAGTTCGACGAACTCGCCGGTGACGCCTTCTACTTCTCGGTGAGCGCCGAGGAGCTCAGCATCCTCGACCAGGACGTCATCGTGTGGGTCGTCAGCGACGCAACCGGCTACGAAGCCGTGAACGCCGAAGCGCTGCGGCCCACGCTCACGGCGTATGCGGAAGGACGCGAGGTCATCGCCGATC
>JBAWHL010000274.1:0-11587 GCA_049593815.1 Ilumatobacteraceae bacterium
AACCAGGACCGCGTGGTGCCGTTCAGCGAACTGCCCAAGAACACCTGACCGTCGAGCCTTCATATCGAGCCTTCATGGCGCCGGCAGGATGATCCCGACGGCGCCAGGATCGTGGCCGTCACGTCGCGGCGTAGCGACGAATTGGTGACGCGTCAGTCGGCGTCGGTGGCGCCGGCTTCCACGGCGTGCTGTCCGGTGCCGACGTTGATCTTGCGCGGTTGCGCCTGGGGCGCCACCGGAATGCGCACGCTCAACACGCCGTCGGTGTAGTCGGCTTCGATGCCGTCGGCGTCGAGGCCCTCGCCGAGCGTGACCTGGCGACGGAACGTGCCGTCGTGGCGCTCGTCGAAGTACATGCGGTCGCCCTCTTGTCGCGGCGTGCCGCGCTCCGCGGCCACGGTGAGGACGTTGCGCTCGACGGAGATGTCGATCGAGTCCGCCGTCACGCCGGGGAGGTCGAGGTGCACCCAGACGTTGTCGCCACGGCGATAGGCGTCCATGGGCATCGGTCGTGTCGTGAACGCGGCCGACCTGGCGTCGCTGTAGCGCTGGTTGAGGTAGTTGTCGAGTTCACGGAAGGGGGAGTTCTGCAGGATCATCGTGTGCTCCTTGTCGTACCTGTCGGATGGATGGTGGGCCACGACGTGAGTTGCCATGACCACAAGAGACAACATACCGACGAACACAAAGCTTGACAAGTGTCGACTCAGGTTTTGCTCAAACGTGCACGATCGCCCGTCCATCGGCCAACTCGAGCCGACGGTCTGCCGCGCCGATCACCTTGTCGTCGTGGGTGGCCACCACCGCAGTGAGCCCGTGGTCGGCCACCAACAGGTGCAACAGCTCCATGATCGTCTCGCCGGTGCGCGAGTCCAGCTGCCCGGTCGGCTCGTCGGCGATCAGCAACTGAGGTCGCGCGGCGATGGCGCGTGCGATCGCCACACGCTGCTGCTCGCCACCGGACATCTGATCGGGGCGATGCTGCGACCGGCGGCCCAGACCGACCTCCTCGAGCACCTCGGCGACGCGGCGTCCACGGTCCGCCGACGACCAACCGAGCAACCGCAGTGGCACCTCCACGTTCTCGGCGGCACTCAGCACCGGCAGCAATCCGAATCCCTGGAAGATGTAGGAGACGTTGGTCCGCCGGATCTCGGTCAGCTCGGCATCGGACGCGGTCGTGAGATCCCGGCCGCCGACGAGCACCGTGCCGGCGTCGGGTCGATCGAGCCCGCCCATCACGTTGAGCAGGGTGGTCTTGCCGGACCCGGATCGGCCGTGGACCACCACGAACGCTCCCACGGGAATGTCGAGGTCGATGTCGCGCAGCGCCCGCACCGGCGTCGCCGCCTCGAACGTGCGCGACACCCCGGTCAGCGCCACGGCCGACGTCGTCGCATCGGCAGCGGTCACGTCTCGTCCTCCGGCCGCCAGCCGGCATCGGGGTCTGATGCCGAGGCAGGCGCGGGCGGCCGCTCGGGCCGCAGCGAAGTCGGCCGGGACGGTTCGACGTCGGCTGCGGCGGGTCTCTCCGCTGGCTCCGCGGGCGGTCGGGAGTCGTGGGTGCTCGACTCGGGCCACACCCCGACGTGGTCGTGTTCGAGCTCGAGGCGCACGCGCCGTCGAAGGTCGAGCGCCGTGACGTAGTGCTCGGGCAGCTGCAGGCGGCCAGCTGTGTCGAGCACCGCGTACTCCTGGCTGATCACACCGTGGACGTCGTGACGTGCCCGCAGCGTCTCGGTGCTGATGCGCCCGTCGCGGATCGCGATCGTCCGGTCGACGTGGCTCGACACGAGCGGGTCGTGGGTCACGATCACCCCGGTCACGCCGAGCTCCACGTTCACCTGTCGGAGCACCGCCACGATCTCCTCGGCCGTCTCCGAGTCGAGTTCGCCCGTCGGTTCGTCGGCCAACAGCACCGATGGCTGATTCGCCAACGCCACGGCGATCGCGACGCGCTGCTGTTCGCCGCCGGACAGCTGCCCAGGGCGGTGGTCGCCCCGATCAGCGAGCCCGACGATCTCGAGGAGCTCGCCCGCGCGTTCGCGTCGTTCGCGCCGTCCCGCGCCGGTGAGCGTCATCGGATACTCGATGTTGCTCCGAGCGTCGAGGTACGGCAGCAGGTTGCGGGCCGTCTGTTGCCAGATGAACCCGATCGCGTTCCGGCGAAACGCCGTGCGGTCCGCAGGCCGCATCGTGAGGAGATCGTGCCCGGCCACCGACGCACGACCCGCCGTCGGCTGATCCAGCCCACCCAGGACGTTGAGCAACGTCGACTTGCCCGAGCCCGACGCCCCGACGAGGGTCACCAGCTCACCCGGCTCGACGTCGAGGTCGAGGCCCTGCAGCGCCACCACCTCGATGTCGGAGGTCTGGTAGATCTTGACCAGGCCGTCACAGATGATCCCGGCGTGCGTCACCGCTGACCAGCCCGTCGTCGAGCCACCGCGAGTCGAACGATGCCGAGCGTGGACGCGAACAGAGACGCCATCACGATCAACGTACCTCCGAGTCGGGTGACGGTGCTGGGAACGTCGCTGCCGGTGAGCAGCGTCACGTCGAGGCGGCGATCCAGTGCTGCGAGCACGATCGTCGATGCGAGTGCGCCCGTGGCCAACGCGACTGCCACGAGTGGCAGGAGTTCGGCACGCACGGATCGGGCGAACTCGCCGGCACCGGCGCCGAGAGCGGAGAGCAAGCGCTGATCAGCTCGTCGCCGGCGCATCGTGACCAGCGTGGTGACGCCGACCCCCGCGAGGGCCAGGACCCAACTTCCGATCGCGGCGGCGACGAAGGCACCGCGGGCAGCGTCGACGAGCGGTTCTCCCGACGCATCGAAGCTCCATGCCAGCACGGTGGACATCGACGAGACCGTCGCGGCCAGCGACACGGCGACGACCATCGACGGTCCGCCACGCAACTCGACAGCCCGTCGCACGCCGACGAGACGCCCGACGCCCAGCGACAGTCCGCCGATCGTGCGGCCTCGCAGGAACGCGTGGGCCCCTGCGATCACGGTGAGGGCGACAGCGAGTGGAACGAAGACGATCGGCAACAACACGACGACGTCGATCCCGTCGCCGCCCGCTACCGCGCCGCCGCGCCGCAGGGTGACCACCGATGCGAGCGCGATCACGATGACGAGCAGGGCTGCGGCACGGGCCCAACGCGATGGCCGACCTGGCGTCTGGCGCAGGCTTCGACGGACCTCGATCGTCTGTTGGGTCGCATCGACGACCAACATCGCCACCGCGAACGCCGCCACTGTGCCGAGTGGGACCCCACCCGGTGCCTCGCCGACGAGGAGCAGGCCGACCGCCACCCCGATGACGCTGCCGAGGGCGACGACGGCCGCGGTGGTCGTCGTCGCCGCACTGACCATCGCGACCGCACCGGCTCCTCGCGAGCGTGCCTGCGCCCACCACGGACGTCGCCGATCTGCGGCCATCTGCTGCAACAGCACGAACGCGCCGATCGCCGCCGCAGCGATGCCGATCGAGGCAATGCGCACCGCATCGCGGCTGGCGCCGCGCACGGACGCCTCCTCGTCGAGGACCGGCAGGAGCCCGATGCTCACGGCGGGTCGGCCGAATGGTGCCGTCCGAACGGTCGCGGCATCGGAGGCCTGCAGCGCCGTGGTCACCTCGTCGACGTTCGCCATCGTCACCCGACCGGGGACGAGGTCCCAGCGTTGCTCGACGCGCAGGGCCGCTCGTCCGCCGAGCATCGACAGCACGAAGGGCAGCTGTTCCTCGGTGACGGCGGCGAAGACGGTGAAGTTCGCGCCGACGCCGGTGTCCTCCACGATCGCGCGGTGCAGCCGCGGGTCGCCCGCCCAGAAGCGATCGTCGATGTCATCGAGATCCACGATCCCCGCCACTCGAACGATGAACGGCGCCGGCAGATTGTCGTACCCGCGAAACAGGGCGTCATCGGTCGTCGGGCCGACGAGCACGCTCGTCCCGACCGTCCACTGCAGATCGTCGGCCGTGTCCGACGCGATGACCACCTCGACGACAGCGATCTCCTCGCCGTCGGCGCTGATCTCGTCGGGAACGACGAGCGGTGTGCCTCCCTGGGCGAGGGTGGCGTGGTCGTCGAGTTGCTCCTGGACACGCAGGACGAGCGTGGTCGGTGAGCTCGGAGCGAGGTCGTCGATGGCCTGCGCAGTGAACGTCGGTGAGTCGACGACGATGCGCGGGTTGTCGTACAGCGCCATGACCGCCGGCTCGATCGTCTCCGCGGCGCTCTCGAGCTTCCGGCGCGGGACGACGAGCGGGTCGCCTGGGCTCGGCGTGAAGACGTCGGCGACGGTGATGCGCAGCGACGACGACTCCGGCGGAGCGTCCGCCAAGGTCCGAGCGAGGCTAGATGCCTCGGCCCGGCTGACCGCTCGTTCGGCGGCAACGATGCCGGTCGAGACGGCGGCGACGATGACGAGCGCCAGGATGATCACGATCGCGTCCGCTCGCCATCCCAGCCGCAACGACGAGATCGTCGACGTCCACCAGCGCGCCAGCGGCCGCTTCGTCGTGACCGTCATCGCTGGTCACCGATCCGGAGTTCGTCGGCGGGCCGGACGCCACGCAGCAGTTGGCTCATCACCGCAGGGAGCACGGCCACAGCGGTCAGCGCCGCCAGGACGAGCAGCAGGATGGCCGTCCAGGGAATCACCAGCTGTGGCGGTGGGACCGCCGCAGTGCCGTCACGGTCGCCCGTGAGCGACGTCAGGACCAACGCGGCGATCAGCATGCCTGTGCAGACGCCGACGAGCGTCGCGACGACCCCGAGCGGAATGGTCTCCCGAGCCAGCCACCGCCGGAGTTCGCCTCGGGAGGCCCCGAGCGCTCGCAGCACCGCGTGCGCCGAGCGACGTTCGCGTGCACCGGTCACCGCCGACATGGCCAAGCCGACGAGCGCAACGGCGCCGACGGCAGCGATCGCCATCAGCAGGCTGCCGGTGAGACCCAACAGCACCGGATCTCGGGTGCGCTGCTGTGCCGCCGCCCAGCGATCCTCGACCTCGACACTGCTGAACGGCAACGAACGCAGCGATGCCGAGACGCCGACGTGGTCGGCCTCGGTCACGTCCAATGCCCAGTCGTCGGGCTCGTGGCGCGCGCCGGAGGCGAGATAGTCGATGGCGGCCAGCGTCGCGTGATCGGCGAGCAACGCGAGGTCGTCGCCGCTCGCGTACGGCACCACCTCGGTCGTGCCGGCCACGCGCAGCTCCACTCGCAACCCACCGATGCGGGCCAACGTGAGACCGCCGGGTCGAAGGCCGAGACCATCGAGCAGCGTGGGCGTTGCCAGCACGTCGATCGTCGGAAGCGCGGTGTCATCGTCGAGGTCGTGCGTCACGAAACGGACGACGTCGGTCGCCTGCCGTTGCGCCGTGGTGCCGGTGTCGATGGTCAACACGTCGCCGGCGGACGCCTCGACCGGCCGGAGTGTGAATCGCCGCGGCCCGGGCACGATCGGAGAGACCGTTGGAAGGTCGATCTCCTCCCCGTCGACGCTCAGCGACGCGATGGTCATGTCGAGCTGGTTGCCGGGAATGTCGAACGGCGTGGGTTGGTCCTCGTCGTCGGTGCCGAAGCCGAACTGGTTGGCGTCGACGAACGCGATCGCTGTGGTGACCTCGAGCTCGACCAGCGACGGCGGCGACTCGTCCGACCCTGACGGTGCGAGTCTGCCGAACGACACGGTCACGGGCCCGCCGTTCGAGGTCGCCGGCACGTCGGCGCTCATCCGATGCATGGTGCCGAACTCGTCGACGACGATCAGCGCGAGCTCGACATCGGTGTCCACGGGGACCGCCTCGAGCGTGTCGGCATCGGTGGACGTCGCCGCCAGCGTCATCGTCGCCGTGACCTCGCCGCCGCCAGCGGGCAGCGGCGTCCCGGACAACGGTGGTGGCGCAGCGAGCTCTGCGATGTCGGCGGGCGACGCCACGACATCGGTCCGCAGCCGAGCGAACTCCTCGTACCGGCCGGCATCGATCGCCACGAGCGGCACCGCGCCCAACGACGACGTCAATGCTGCCGCCCGCCGCACGATCGGCGTCACGTCGTCGACACCGTCGAGTGCTCGGTACTCACTCGCCAGATCGGCCGGAGCGACACCCGCGTCGGGGCGGAGGTCGGGGGTCACCACGATGTCGGCTCCCACTGCGGCGTCGGCCTGGTCGCTCTGGGAACGCTCCCAGGACACCGCGTGGACGAGGGCGAACGACGCCACAGCAACCGCCACGACGATCAGCACCGACGAGCGGTTCCGTCGTGCGCCGGCGCGCGCTGCCTCCCACCCGGCGAGGGCAGGCGCGAGGTGGCGGCTCCGTGTGCCGATCCGTTCCAGTCCAGACGCGACCAGGCCGAGCAGTCGCACTGCCAGCAACGACGCCGCGGCGACACCCAGTGTCGGTGCGAGCACGAGGACCGGATCGACCGACGCTCGACCGTCGGGGCTGGCCGACGTGGCGACCGAACCCGTGCGGTGGAGCTGCCACAGACCGAGGACGGCGACGACGAGCAGCACGATGTCGAGCCCGGTGCGTCGCAGGAACGGGTCGCGCGTCTCGCGCGTCGCCTCCGAGGTCGGAGCCCGAGCCGCGCTGACGGCCGGCCAGGTGATGATCACCGCAGCCGTCCCCGCAGTCAGGAGCGACACGGCAAGGGCCTGGATCGACACGTCGCCGCGCAGCTCGAGCCCCGATGTGGCGAGTGGCCCCCAGGCGCTCACCAGGCGCACGGCGATCACGGCGAGGAATGGTCCGACGAGGGCGGCGGGCACCGCGACCGCCAGTGCTTCGCTCGCGGCCTCGCGGCCGACCTGCCAGGTGCTGATGCCGCGCGAGTGCAGCAGCACGCGTTCGGTTCGCCGCGATGCGACGAGCACGGCTGCGGCGACGCCGAGCCCGTACAGGGCGACGGCCGCCAGCTGCAGCATGATCGCCGCCACGACGGCGCTCGTCGAACGGACCGAGGTGTCGGTGTCGCGCAGCAGGGTGTCCAGTCCCGTCTCGACGCGCACGGAGCGCGGGCTGAGCGCCTCCTCGAACGCGGCGCCGGCGCCGTCGACCGTGTCGATCAGTCCGTCGACGCTGTCCGGGCCGAGGGCCGAGTCGTCGAGTGCGAATCGACCGGTGACGGCCGCATCGGTGCCGAGCGTCGCGAAGTCATCGACGCCGACGAAGAAGGGTCCGAGCTCGGTGAACGACCCCGTGGCCGTCACACCGAGCCGCCCGAGGGGCTCGCCGAACCAGCGGGCGTCGGCAGGATCGACCGGCTCGACGAGCGCGACGACGCGCAGCGCGATCGTGTCGTCGTCGCCCCCATTGGGTGGCCGCACGAGCACGACGTCGTCCGTGGCGATCCCGACCCGCTCTGCCGCGTCGACGTGGAGTGCTGCAGGCCAAGGTGCGCCGACCGATTCGCCGCCGAGTTCGTCGAGTTCGTCGAGGTCGTCGAGGTCGCCATCGACGACGCGGAAGAGGTCGGCTCCCTCGACGGCCGCGAGCGAGGTGACGAGGGTCGTGCCGGTCTGCTCATCGGTCTCGAGAGGTGGATCGACGATGCTGAACGCCCGCGACTCGACGAATGCGGCTGCCTCGAAGGCGTCGGCCGTCGGCGTCAGTACGCCGCCCGCCAGCGTGGCGAACACGTCGGCGGTCTCTTCGGCCGGGGCTCGCAGGGTCACGTCGATCGCCCGGTCGGTGGCATCGGCATCCGCAACGGTGCCGCGGAGCCCAGCGTCGACGATCGCCGTGCTGTAGACAGGGACGAGTGCGACGAGTGTGCACGCCACGGTCACCATCGTGGCGACCGCCAGGAGCAGGCCGGCGGACGCCCGCATCCTGCCGGCTGTCGAACTCACGGACATCGGGGACAACGTAGACGCATGCTGGCGACCGGGTGATGAGTCAGTCGGCGGTGGCCTCTGCCGCGGCCAGTCGGGCTTCGGCGAACTTGGCCGAGGTCAGCCGCGGGGCGGCGAAGACGAACAGGACGAGCGACAGTCCGCCGGACAGGAACCATGGCATCCGCAGTGCGAGTTCCCGGCTGGCGAACAGCTCGGTCACGACGACGGTGAGTCCACCGAGCGCGGCGCCGACGGGCATCATGCCCCACCCGAAGAAGCGGTAGACGCTGTTCACCCGGCCGAGCAGATGGTCGGGGATGACCGCTTGTCGGAAGCTGACGGTGATCACGTTCCAGAGCACGGCGGCGAACATGAAGAGGGCGAACATCACCCAGGCGATCGGCCACCAACTGCTGAGCCCGATGATGATCGTCACGACGCCACCGCCGATGAGCGTCAGACTGAGCGATGCCCCGACACCGATCCGCCTGGCGACCGCCGAGGCCGTCCAGCCACCGACGACACCGCCGATCGCACCACCGGTCCCGAGGATCGCGAACTCGGTGGCGCTCGTGTCGAGCACCTCTTGACCGAACAGGACGAGTGTCGACGTCGACAGCGTTCCGAGCAGGTTGAGCAGACCGAGGGTGACCGCCAACGAGCGGAGCAGATCGTGCGACCACAGCCACCGGAATCCCTCGGCGAGTTCGACCTTCCACGGACGCCGGTCGGCGAGGGCCGGACCGGTCCGCTTCGGAGTGCCGCTCCGGTGGATCATTGCGATCAGCGCGGCCGACACGACGAAGGTGGCGGCGTCGACGAAGAACGGCAGGGAGAACGCGACGGCGATCATCAGCGCTGCCAGCGGCGGGCCGGCGAAGGTGTTCGCCACCTGCTCGGCACTCCAGAGCCGACCGTTGGCCTTCTCGAGGTTGTCCGTGTGGACGAGCGCGGGCATGAAGGTCTGCGCGGAGTTGTCGTAGACGACCTCGGCAATGCCGAGCAGCAGCGTCGCGAACAAGATCATGACGTAGAGCACCGCGTCGGTGGAGATGATCGTGGCTGCATCGTCGATCGCGTCCGGCCCGGGGAGTGCCCCCTGGTTGGCGAGCACGACGAAGGCGACGACCAGCGTGATCACCGCCCGGATCGCATTGGCCGACACCATGAGCTTGCGTCGCTCGTAGCGGTCGGTGATGACCCCGACGGGAAGGCTGAACACGAGCCACGGCAACCGTTGCACGACCGCCACCAGTGCGATCAGCAGCGGGTTGCGCGTGATCGCCGACGCGAGCCACGGGTAGGCGATGATGCCGATGCCATCGCCGAGGTTGGAGATCGTGCTCGCAGTGAACAGTTTGACGTAGTTGCCGCCGAGTCGGTCGGCGGTCGGCTGAGTCGGATCGGTCGGGATGGGCTCACGGCCCGACTCCGGGTCGGGCTCTGACGTGGTGGTGTCGAGGTCGCTCACGTGGGCTCCGGCAGGATCGGGTGGTCGGTGGGATAGACGGCGGCGACGAAGCCGAAGACCTGGTCGCCCTCATTGGACAGCTTGGTGAACTCGGTCGAGAGCTCCGAGACGCGCTCGAAGAACTCCTTGGCCCGTTCGGCCGGGATGCGCGCGTGGTGCAGCGTGCTGAACATGTCGGGCGACGGTACGGCTTCGCCGACTGCCTCGGCGAGGAGGTTCTGCTCCTCGGTTCCGTCCGGTGCAGACGGACGGTTCATCACGATCGTGCGACCGACCCGGCCGTAGAAGCGCTCATGGACGGCTCGGACTCGGCGTGTGCGCACGACCTGCAGCAGGCCCGCGTCCAGGAGCACGTCGACGTGGTACGCGATCGACGACTTGGGACGATCGAGGGCGGCCGCCAGTTCGGTGACGGTCGCCGCTCGGTCGAGGACGAGGTCGAGGATCTGGTGGCGGACCGGGTCGGCGATCGCCTTCAACTGCTGCGTCGAGTCGGCCAGCACCTCGTCGTCGAGTTCGTAGTCGGGGGACACGCCCGAGAATCTACATCCGGGATTGTTCGAACGGTCGAACAATCCCGATCATTCAGCCGCGGCTGGTTCGCCCCCGCATCGCGAGGCTGGCGAGACCGAAGCTGAGCGCCATCAGCGCGAACGTCGCACCGGCGCCCTTGGCGAGGATCTCCCACTCCCAACCCTGCATGATCAGACTGCGCAGTCCGTCGAGCACGTAGGTCACCGGGTTGTACTTGGCGACCGTCGCGAGCCATCCGGTCAGCGCCTCCTCGGGGAGGAACGTCGTCGTCAGGAACGCGAACGGGAAGAAGAGGATGAAGCTCGAGTTCACCGCCGCCGGGTTGCCGGTCTTCAACGCGATCGCGTACGGGAAGCCGGCGAACGCCAGGCCCCACATCGCCCCGTAGAGGATGAACACGATCATGCCGAGGAGTCCGGTCACGAAACTGACGCCCAGGATCAACCCGAGCAGCAGCACCGGAATCGTCAGCAGCACGACCGACACGATGTCGGCGGCCATCAACCCGAGCAGCAGCATCGGGCGTCGGATCGGCGTGAGCAGCAGGCGGTCGAAGTAGCCGCTCTGGATGTCGGTGACGAGCGCGCTGGCACGTGACACGCCGGTGACGGCGAAGACGATGGCGACCGGCAACTGGAACGCCTTGAAGTCGCCAACGGTGCCGGACTGTTCGGCGAAGTCCTGCAGCGCGCCGACGTTGACGACGAAGAAGAACACCGGCGTGATCAGCGCCGGGATGAAGAACTCCGGCTCGCGAAACACGCCGCGGATCGCTCGCAACGCAATGGTCAGGAAGTCGTGCAGCCCGCTGGAACGACGCGCCAACGGATGGAGGTCGGTCGGTGCCGTCCGTGCGGGGGCGGGGTCCGGCGTGGGGGTGGTGCTCATGCGTGGGCCTCCTGGTCGGCGTCGGTCGAGTCGGCAGGTCCGTCACCGGCGAGGTGGGTGCCGGTGACCTGCAAGAAGACGTCGTCGAGCGTCGGGGTGCGCAGCGTCAGCGAGCGCACGGTCACGCCGCATCCGTTCAACGCCACCGCGACCTCGGCGATGTGTCGTGAACCGTTCGGGGTGGCGACCGACAGCTCGGCGCCATGGGTCTGGACGTCTTCGATGCCGTCGATCGCCCGCAGCGCGCCGATGGCGATGTCGGTGTCGCCGTCGACCTCGACGACGATCAGGTCGGTGCCGATCTGGCGCTTCAACGCGGTCGGCGTGCCCTCGGCCTCGATCCTGCCACCGGCGATGATGCCGACGCGGTCCGCGAGCTCGTCGGCCTCCTCGAGGTACTGGGTGGTCAGGAAGATGGTGGTGCCGTACGCCTCGTTGAGGCGGCGGACCTCGGCCCACACCGCCGACCTGCTCGCCGGGTCGAGCCCCGTCGTCGGCTCGTCGAGGAACAGGACCTGCGGGCGATGGATCAGCGACATGGCCAGATCGAGCCGGCGCTTCATGCCGCCCGAGTACGACTCGACGCGGTCGTCGATCGCGCTGCCGATGTCGACGAGACCGATCACCTCGGTCATCTGGGACGTGATGTCGGCGCTGCTGAGCCCGTACAGGCGACCCTGCAACTGCAGCAGTTCGCGTCCGGTCTGCTTGCCGTCGATCGAGGAGTCCTGCAACGCGACACCGATCCGCAGCCGGATCTCACCGGGTTGGGTGGCGACGTCGAACCCTGCGACCGTCGCACTCCCACCGGTCAGGCCGAGCAGGGTGCACAGC